>JAJYXO010000026.1 GCA_021801765.1 Microcaldota archaeon
GTAGATTCCGCACGGGTAATCGCAATGCGCATATACTTCATCAAAATGTGCAATCTTATCCAATCTTTCAAGAAGCCTATTGGCCAAGTTCCATGTCATATTCACACCGCTCTATTACAAGCATAAAACAATTAAATAAGCTAATATCTCACACTTGTAGCAAAGTGAACACATGCGGTTTCCACATATTGCATTTCAAGGTTGCGAATATCCGTTGTACCAGTTGGTAGTGAAGATAACGTTCACAGGGGTTCCATCGTTTCCGTTTCCGGAGTAGTCGTTCGCGTTTCCGTTTAACGGCCACCAGCCTACAAGGTTCTGCAGGTCTATAGGCGCTCCGCCTATGCCCTCGGCATATAGCGCTTCTATATTGTTTGAATCTAATGCTGTGTTGTAGATTTGGACATTTGAGATAAGACCATTTAAAGCCTCACTACTATCTGAAACTGCAGGCCCTATTTGTAAAGGGCCTGATGACCCTGTAGTCATAATACCACTTTCAGTGGGACCTGGATATTGTATGCCATCAAAATAGAATTCAGTTGGAGCCCCATTACTATATGTAAAGGTTACAAAATACCACTGATTTGCACTAAATGTGTACGCCGTATTAGGCTCCACACACCAAGCCCAGTTGCCAGCAGTAGTGGCAAAACAAAAACTTGCCGAACTGGGTTGCCCAAACTTAAATCCCCATACTCCCTCTTCGTCAATCCATCCATATTGAGCACCTCCTGTTGCAAGACTTTTGGCATTAAACCACAAACTTACAGTTAAAGAAGATGTGCCTCCTAAGATGCCTTGGGCAGGCTGAATATAACTATTACCTCCATTGAACCGTGCCACATACTGCGGTATCTCCCCGTTGCAGACTCCAGCAGTGTTTATGTCTGTTGTTGTGTTGGGGCCAAACGGCCTGTATACACTGCATGCCCCTGGCTGTGCCTTAGGGGCATAATCGATAGGGTTGAAAACCCCAAGATAGGCCAGTGCGCCGAGAACTACTGCCAGGATTACTATTGCCCACCCATAGGTCATCAGATATTCCATCGCAGCCTGGGCAGATACACCGCTGCCCCTGCCTCTTATCCCGACGTCTGGCTCTGCAGTCACTGTCACCCTCCTATCTTAAACATCTTTGTTCCGCATACAGGGCATGATCCTGAAGTAGCCTTTTTGCCGTTCTTCATGGTAACCTGCTTTGCGTCCTTCATCTCTCTCTTTTCCTTGCACTTAACACAATATGCTTGCATTTTATCGCCAAATTATCTACTGCAGCAGCTATTATAAATATATACTATTGCGTCAACCCAGGCAGCTCAGCCGTTAAGCACTATGCATGAGTCTCCATCTACGACCATCGTCTTCTCTGCCTGCGCCACAAACCCTGCCTTTTTCTCCCTAAGCACTGGAAACTGTTCCATATCTCCTGCTGCTGAAAGCTCGGCAAGCGCCCTCCTTATACCAAATTCGCTTAATTTTCCCATCTCCTTTCCAAGCCATCTAACTGCGAACGGGTATGTGCCATAACTGCTGTCTATGAAGCCTGCAATCTCCCTAGCCTCGCGCGATCTCACTGGGTTAGAGCCTGTTTTCTGAAAAATCTCCACATTCTCTCCATCCTCAACGTATCCTTCCCCGTTGGTCATAAATGGCTCTATGGCTATTACCTGCCCATCTTCCAGCGCAGTGGAATCTCCATTGTCAAAGTTCGGTATGAAGATCTCTGCATGCAGCTCTGTCTTCGTTATGCCGTGGCCTCCAAGATTCCTTATCGGCTTTACTCCATGTGCATCGGCAATCCTCTCTATCTCCCTACCTATCTCTCTTACCTCCCTCCCATTCTTCACCATGTTTATCGCGGTCTCGAGAGCTTCATTCGCTGCATCTACCAGCTTGCCATGCTCCCCTGAGAGGTCAATAGTCGATGCACAATCGTTAAGCAGGTCCCCTCTTCTCGCGCCGAGGTCAACCTTTACAAGATCTTTTGCTGTGAACTCCCTCTTCTCCCCTATCCCTGGAGTATAGTGGGCAGCGTCGCTCCCTACGGAAAGATTCACTGGAAATGCAAGCCCGAGCCCTTTCTCCTTGATAAAAGCCTCTATCCTTTGCGCTACATCCAACATGCTGGCTCCTTCCTTTATTATTGATCTTGCATATTCCAGCGCCAAGCTCGATGCCCTGCCTGCCTCCTTCAGCCCTTCAATATCTTTATCTTTCATCTTACAACCTCCTCTGCGAGCCCCTGCCTTTCAGCTCTTCCTCTGAGACTCCAAGCTCCTTTAGTATCTTCAGCGTGGCAGGTATTATCTGGTGCTCTATGTAATAATCAGGATCATAATTATCTGCCATCTCCTCCAGAACTGCCTTCTCCGAGACGCTGCTGCCAGATCTAGTTACTACATAGTTTATTGTAGACCCTTCCAAGTCATCCTTACTCCTTATGCCCTTTTCTATTGCCTTCTTTGCCGCAGCCAGCTCTGGAGACTTACCATCATAACTGTCTATTCTCTTCCTCAGCTGCGTGCGTATAACAAGGTCTCCTATCGGAACCTTGTTCTCCCTGAGCATGCTAACTACGTCCTTTACTATCTTTATGGCCTCGTCCTTGCTTCCATTCTTCAATATTGCTTCAAGTACCTTCCTCTGCGTCTCCCTCGCTACTCCAGACCAGTCCCTTCTTACAAGCTCGAACCCCCTTATCTTTATCCTTCCGCTTTCAGAAAGCAATGCGTATTTCTTCTTCGCGCCTGAGTCACCTCCGCGCTTGCCTACAAAGACGCCGCTAACGTAAAAGTCCTCTAGTTCCAGTTCCATTGATTCAGGCAGCGATGAGTTGAACTTCTTGAGGAAACCAAGGGCATCTTCCTTACTCTTGCCTTCCAGCAGCAGAAAGATGCTATCTGTATCGCTGTACAGCACCCTGAACCCTGCCTTCTCTGCAGCGTCTATTGTCTGCATTATATGCGCCCTTCCCAGTGCTGTGACGCTAGCTGCGCAATCTCTCGAATACCATCTAGACCTTGCATATCCGAGATAACCATAAAACGAATTCGCTATAATCTTCAGAGCCTGAGACCTTGCAGCAAGCTCCTTATTGTCAGGGTCTTTCTTCGCTGCCTTCTTTATTCCCAGCCTCTCGCCTGTCAGCCGCCTAAGCGCAGAAGGTATTATCCCTGCAGGCTCCTTAAGGAACCTCGTGCCTGCTGGGGATTGGTAAAATTCAGCACTTTCATCATTGCATATGGTGCTTGGATCTATGTTGTAAGTTATTATTATAGAAGGATATAGCCCCCTGAAATCGAAGACCCCTATATTCCTGTAGACCCCTGCATCTGGCGTCTTCACATATGCTCCTTCTATTGGGTTTGCCTCCCTCATCCTTATCTCAGAGTCTGAAGGCTTGTTGGGCACAATCTCTTTATTGTCATATGCATAGCGCATAAGGAGGAATTCAACTAGTTGTCCTGTGGTGGAGACGCATGCCTCTCCAAGCGTCGTTCCTGAGACCTTGGAGACCTCAATCTCTAGGTTAATGAAGAATTTGTAAAGTTCATCAAGGGCCAGGGAATCAGCAAGAGAATAATCTGCGAGGTTCTCAAGATCGTCCTTGCTCCCGTCCCATAGCTGCCAGATGTTCCTCCTGTCAACCATCTTCTTCACGTCTCCGGTTATCGCTCCGTAGACTTCGCTCAAGGTAAGCCTGTTAGCCCTTATCAACTTCTCCGATGCCCCCACTACTGAGACAAACTTCGCAACATTATAAACGTCCACATTTATCCTTCCAGGTATCTTCACTGCTTCAACAAGCCCATGGTGCTCCATCTTGACCTGCTCCCTTCCCCTACCTATCGCAAAGTCCGCGCCAGTCACCTCCGCCCTCTTTACAAGGTACGGTATGTCGAAGTTTGAAGAGTTGTAACCTGCTATTATGTCTACGTCCATTGACCTTATGACCTCTGAGAAGGCGTTTATCATCTCCTTCTCGCTTTCAAAGCAGATAACGAACTCCCTGTCTATCTTCTTTGTAGTCAGCACCTTCCTATTCCCGTTGCAGGAATAGCTTATCATTATCACAGGATCTTTCTCCTGTCTTGGCGCGCCAATAGGATTGTAAGTTTCTATGTCGAAACATAGATGCGTTAAATCCTCCTTCACATCCGCCTTCTCTATTTTATCCACTACAAAAACGTCCCCTTCCTTATGGGCTGTTATTCTTGCCCCGTGCATAGGCGAGATGCCCTTGTCTATTATGTATCTCTTCCAGAAAAGTATGTCGTGCTCATAACACTCTCCGAATTCCCCAAGGGAGTCACGCAGCATCGGCACGTATCTGGTGTTTGTAGTCGAGATCTTAAATACCCTCACACCCCTGCCTGCGTGTTTTATCTCCTTTTCCTCAACTCCAGATATCTCTATCCTTGTATCTTTGCTCCGCAGGTCTAACCTCTTCATAGTCTCTGCATCAAGTCTCCGGTTGCTTGGTATCAAGTAAACATAAGGCGAGAACGACTTGTCATAGAAGAACGCCGTGTCCGAGCCTTTCCCCGTTGCAGCTATCCTTATGGTGCTCTTATCTCCAATGTTTACGTAGTCAACGTCCAGTATAAGTGCGTCGATCTCTATCTTTTCATCCATGCAATCGCAGAACTAGCCTGCGCCTCCCTGCGTCTCCTGGAGCTTCGCCCTAGAAATCGGGATAGGTGCTGCGAATCCTATGGAGTACGCTACCAGCGTACCTCTGGCGCCGCACTCGAAATTAAGTATATTTATTACATCCTCTGCGAATTTTATCGGCAGTGTCTTCTTGTTCTTCCATGTGCTTTCTATCTCCTCTGCATCCTTCTTGTTTTCTTTAGAAATCACATCCCCTGTTATCTTGAGTTCTCCTACCTTGGTTGTCTTTGATTGGGCGCTTCCTTCATAAGTGGCTACGAATGTGAAAGTTACATTTACGCTTTCCTGGTTCACCTTTACATTATCGAAGTTTATGTTAAACTTCATGTTAGTTATCGCTCCGTTAAGCTCCCTGCCCGCTTCTACCTTGCTTATCTCTATTCCAGTTATCATATTATCACTCCAAACAAACATCGGAAGGCATATTGAATGCCCGTCACATTATGAGCTTAATTATGCCATGGAAAATCTATAAATATTCGCTTTGTTCGACTGCCCACACATACAAATCTGATGAAATCTCTGTACTTAGAAGTAAAGGTTCCTCTGGCAAGGTTTAAAAATACTCATGCATATAAAAAACCAATGGGTTAGTGGGGTCATATGCCTGGGCGGGCAATATTCAACAATTGTATATTTTTTGTAACATCTGTGCGTAAGATAGCAAGCAAGAAGGTTCTTACACCTGAAGAGACTGAAACAAAAAAGCTAGCTTCAGTTGTTGCGTCTCTCTCTTCGAATCACTCATGGAAGACGTATAAATATCTGCATGATTATTCTGATCTTGATAAGGAGGCGCTAGCTTCGGAACTCTCCAGTGCATTTGCCCATAAATGGAAGAACATATCTGAGATTGATGTAGAGGAAGTTGTAAAAGCCAACTACAATCCCCAGGCATTATCGTCGCTAATCTTTTATGTTGTAGACAAAGGGAAGCGCACGGAATACCGCGAGCTTTTCTCCAGGCTTAAGGATAATTTCATATACGCAGCAGAGAACAACAAGTGACCTGGCGCAAATGTACTCATGGGTTAAATATCCTGCAGTCTATATCTTAAGCCAGGGCATGTAGCACAACTTGGACAGTGCACCTGGCTTCGGACCAGGTGGTTGCGGGTTCAAATCCCGTCATGCCCGTACCTTTGAATAAGCGTTTACGGCAGTTGAAGGTCTGTGACTATAGGAAGGTGCAAAAGTATGGAAGATGTCAATAAACACGATGGATTTGAAGAGCGGCTACTTAGCCCTGAAAGGAAAAAGGTAGAGGATCCTGAAAAATTCTTGCCCAGATTGCTGAAAAGAGGCGACGTTGCGGCAGAGTTCGGTTCCGGCCCTGGATACTACTCGGTGGTTATAGCAAGATATGTTTCCAGGCTATATTGTATTGAAAAAAACAGTAGGTCACTTAGCATTGCGAGACAGCACGTGAGTTCTAGCAATGTTCTGTTTCTAAACGAGGATTCGACAAAGACGTCAGTCCCATCAGCGTCCGTTGATGTGGTGGTGCTCGCAAATGCATTCCATGACATGGACAGGAAAGGCACTGCAGATGAGATAGTAAGGGTAATGAATGCTGAGGGTAGGATAGTGGTTGTTGACTGGAATAAAGCTGAATCGGACATGGGACCGCCATTTGAATTGCGAATGAATGAACAGGATTATCTCTCCTTCTTTAAGGATTTTATCATTAGGGAGAAGTTTATAGTAGGACCGGATCATTATGGAGTGGTACTTGTACATTTTTGATGCCAAGTTAGGTCAATTCACCCCCTACGCCTGGCCAAAACACCCCCTGCGTCCTGTTTTTAGCTCAAATTTATGGTGTAGCAATAGGACAGGTAACATTACGATTTCGTATGTTCTACTTGCGTAGTTATTGGCCTACATC
>JAJYXO010000003.1 GCA_021801765.1 Microcaldota archaeon
CAGTAACAACAAATTCAGTAAACAGTGAGGTAACAATCAATCCGGTCCTATCCACACCAACAATCAGCCCATCAAACCCTACAATAAGCAGTGGGCAATCAGTAACATTCACAGCAAGTTGGACAGGTGGAGTACCTGCCTATGGCGCTTCACTATATGCTTCACCAACATCAGCATGCAACCAGCAAAGCACGCTTGTCCAGCAGGACATCGGCTTATCAACCGGTTCGGTTACCTTCTCTCCAGTAACTCCGCCCCAGCAAACATATTACTGTGTCTTTGTAACTGATAACAGCATAAATTCATACCTTCTTTCATCTTCCATAACCTCTGGTTTCAGCAACCCGTCAGAGGTGGCCTTCTCCCCATCAGGCGCATACGCATATGTGACAAATTTCGTCAGCAATAATGTAATAATACTAAATACATCTACAAACACAGTAACAGGCTCAATAAACTCTGGAGCGTTCAATAATCCTTCAAGCGTAGCTTTCTCGGCATCAGGAGCATATGCCTACGTGACAAACCACGGAGGAAACAATGTGTTAATAATCAATACGGCTACCAACACTATAACAGGTTCTATAACTGCAGGATTTGATGCACCTATCAGGATAGCCTTTTCCCCTTCTGGAACATATGCCTATGTGTCAAATGGTAACAGTGCCAATGTAGTAATAGTCGATCTGGCATCCAACACAGTTACAGGTGCAATAACCTCTGGTTTCGCTATACCTGAAGGAATAGCATTCTCTCCTGACGGATCTTATGCGTATGTAGCAAACTTTCATACCAACAATGTAGTGATGCTCAACACGGCAACCAACACAGTAACAGGTTCAATGTTATACGGTTTCAGTAATCCAAGAAGAATAGTTATTTCCCCTTCAGGCACATATGCCTATGTGACAAACTATGGGAGCAACAATGCAGTTATAATCAACACAGCAACTAACACAGTAACAGATTCGATAGCTTACGGCTTTAACAGTCCGCAAGGGGTAGCCTTCTCCCCTTCAGGCACATACGCCTACATGACAAATGCAGGAAGCAACAATGTATTAATAATCAATACCGGAACAGCAATAACCAACAGCATAAACAGTGAAGTAATGGTAAACACAGGCCCCCAGATCAGCAATCCATATGCGGGAGGACCAACAGGGTACTTTGGACCTAATTCAACGCTTTCAACCAGTACAACATCCATAACTACTGTATCAACATCAACGATACTGCCGGTAACTACCATATCCCCTAAGAACATAACAGTTGTAAACGCATCTGCTTCTGCACCTACACAATTATGCAATGATTCTTCAGGATACATAATATATTATCAGTCGCTTAACGCAACATTCCATATAACGTCTGGTACAAACACCTGCTTCGATGCGATTGCAGTGAATGCAACCACACTATCAAAGAGTGTGAATAATTCTGTCATAACTGCGGTTAACTATACTATAAATAGGGCAAATGTATCCACAGATGCAATACTTCACTACTCATGCAGCATACCAAACTCTGATGTAGCTCCATTCATACTCAGAAACGGCACATGGCAGGAGATAACCCCATTCACCTTGAATGTTGCTGCATGTACTGTAGAATTTGCAGTTCCGTCAGATCCTGTGATAGCGTTACTTAATACAAACACAACCTCGACCACACTTACAACATCTGCAGCTACTACTGCACAGACATCTATACCGAATGTAACCGTCCAGCAGAATACGGGAACAATCTGGGAGATCCTGATAATTGTAATAATCGTAATAGTGGTAATTGCACTATTCATCTACTTCAGAAGGAAAAGATGAGACCACTAATGGGTAAATCAGGATAAATGTATGGTTTACTATCTTAGAATATTGCCATTTCAGATTATGCTCTCTCCAAGCTTCTTGGAAGCTTCAGTGTCAAGGTAGTGGTTCTTCCTGTTCTTTTTGTAATAAGAGATATCTGCAACTCCGCTCCTCTTCATCTTAAGAAGTATCCTGCGTTCGTTGGCTATCTCTCCCTTGACAGAGAGTATTTCAGCACCATTCATCGCATGGTCATACAAGCGTCTTTTAACTCCAATATCACGCTCGTAATCAGCCGCCTTCTCCCATCCTTCAGAGATCTCTCTAAGAAGATCTAATCCAAGCCCTTTCTTTACTATCAGCCTGCGTTCTGTAGGGTTAAGAAATCTGCTCTCATCCCCTAAAGCAAATAACTTGTAGGTCTTTGAGTTCTTATCCTCGTCCCTGAGCAGTCTGTCTATGTCGCGGTTGTACAGCCTTCTATGGTACAAATGCACTATCTGGGCCTCTGCCATGCATATCCCTATATTATGTAGTTATGCTCGCTTATGCCCCTCAAGCTTAGGCGGCTTTGGAGTCTCTCCATTCCTGCTCTTTCTATAGGCATTTATGTCAGTGACAGTGTCGCTCTTCTCCATCTTTGGCGCTGCGCTGCTGTTCTTCCTGAGCTTTATGCCTATGCGCAGCTCCTTTGCCTTCCTTTCATCATAAGGCAGGTCCATTGCAAAACGCAGTGCCCTCTTATAATAAAATGCTCTCTTCGAACTGTCATCAGCGTAATCTCCTGCCTTCTCCCATCCGCTAGATGCACTATTGATAAACTCATCCGCATTGCCGCTGTTCATGGAGAGGAATTCCTTATAAAGAGGATCCTTAAGCCTATCCTCATATCCTCGTGCAAGCAGTATATAGGTGGCTGCCTTCTCATCCTCATTGCTGCCTAAGGCTACCTTCTCGTTATATAGCTTCCTGCTATACAGCCTTACAACATTTTCATTCTTTACCTTATTCTCATTGTTTCCAATTGCCATTATCCCACCTTACTCCTGATGCCTTACTTTCCTATGCTGTCCGTACGTCCTTCCTTAAATATTTAATATGCAATAAATTATTTATAGCTTTGTATCAAAGCTAGAGTGTAGAGGCTTTACATGGGAAAGATGGCAGACGCACTGACAAGGCTTGCATACATGATAGACGGCTGGCAGGTGCTTGAACAGAGAGGAAGCATACTGGTTCTCAGAAAGAAAGGGGTTAAGATGATGTGCCACGGAATAGGCACCATATACTCTATATCAAATGATGATAATTATTATACAAACAACTATTGGGACCTATTCATGCCTCTGCCGGGTCTGTATTCAAGGCCACAGATACTTCTGATAGGCCTCGGAGGCGGAACCATCACCAGGCAGATAACTGCATTCTATAATGATGCAAGCATAGATGCTGTGGAGATAGACCGGGATATTACTGAACTGGCGACAAAGCATTTTGACATGGGCGATGCAAGAATCATAGTTGCAGATGGGGCAGAATTTGTAAAGAAAGCAGATTCGCATTATGACCTGATAATACTTGATGCGTTCAAGGGCAGTAAGGTGCCCGAAGCATTCATGAGCAAAGAGTTCTTTGAAGATGCCTATGCGATACTGTCAAAGGAAGGCATGCTTGCAATAAATTCCATGGATACTCTGAATACGGCTGCGATACCTTCATCGAAATTCAATATCTACAGCCTTAAGTCCTCCCTTGCATCAGGCAATAACATAACCATATGCTCAAAAGCAAAGAATGCAGGCCAGATAAAGGCAGGAATAGCAAACATGCAGGTCAGCGAGAGCGTAAAGAAAGCATATGCCCTACTAGCATAACCAATAATAAAATTGCAATCCAGTTTGCGGATTTATCCTCCCTTCCTGATATTATTTAGCATAGACTGTTATGGACAGGGGGCCTGTGAAGTTGTATCCAGGGGCCTTTGCAAAGATACTCTCCTGTATCTGTGATTCCTGAGGCATAGTGTAAGGCAATGGCGGCTGTTCGTATATCAGCTTGAATCCGTTGTTGTTTATGCCTATATTTGTTACGGTGTAATTGCAGTATGACGTGGATATATAGAAGTAGAATGTGAAATTTGCAAATGCATTCATACGTCCTCCTTCAGCCAACGAATACGCGGTTGACGTTCCTGCGCACGTAACTCCATCTACTTCTGCAGGGCCTGTATACTGGATCTTTATGTCTACGCCAGTTATATTAGTGAAGTTATTGCTAGCCAATGCGTTATACGTGGTTATATATGGGGGAATAGTCATGCTTGTAGTGCCATTTATCTCCCCTCCTGTAGCAGTTGTTGTGCTCTTTGAACTGCTTCCATGGCTGGAAAGCAACACATATGCGACTATTATTACTACAACGACTATTGCAATTATTATCAATGTGCGAGGTTCCATAAAACACACTACTATTGAAAACAGATGTGCGTGCAGGTATTAAAAACTTGCTATATCTGAAAAATAAGTAAAAAGAATAAGAAAAAGAAAAAAAAGAAAAGAAAAACAATCTGAAGAGTTTATCTTCTTTTCTTTCTTGCAACTCTTCCCCTTCTGTTCATCTTTGTCCTTGCTACATATCCGCTCTTGTCTATAAAGTAGAGATAGCCTTCCTGTCTCTTTACCTTCTCTTCGCTCACTCGGGCCTTTCTACCTCGCGGATTATTCTTCATAGGGGTCTTCCAGACCGCGCCATCCTTTCCGAGGAAATATAGATAGCCGTCTTCCCTTCGGATCTTTTCTGATCCTACTCTTTCAGCCATTTTACCACGATAGTATATCCGTCGAAGGATTTTTATATATATCACAGATAAAGACGACATTTCCATACACGAGGGAAACAGGCTAAAAAGGGGAAAATCCATAAAAGGTTATTAAACATTATCGTTGAAAGTCTACTGATATCATGGTCGAGATAAAACTATTCAAGGACTATAATCTTTCAGGCTATACCGTCATAGAGGGCTTCCCGAGCGCAGGTCTCGTCGGACCAATGGCTGTAAGCTATATGATAGACAAGCTAAAGCCAGAGTACATCGGATACATAACAAGCCAGAGATTTCCTCCGATAGCGGCGATACATAACGCCATACCTATGCACCCTGCAAGGCTCTACAAATACGACAAGCTAAAGATAATACTGGTAATGGCAGAGTTTGTAATACCTGCAGATGTGGTCAGCGATGTTGCGATGGAGCTAATCTCATTCTGCAAGAAGAACAAGATAAACCAAGTTTTCTCGATAAGCGGGATGGCCATGAAGAAGCCAAAAGACAACATCTATCTGATAGGGCCGCAGGATATGCTGAAGAAAGCCGCTTCCAACAGCATAAAGCCGATAGCTGAAGGGGCAGTGGCCGGGGTTAACGCAATACTTCTGATAAACGCCCAGCAGTACGGGATAAAGGCTGCGAATGTATTGGTAGAGGTGGATCCTGCAATAACGGATCCGAAGTATGCCGAACTTGCAATAGAAGGTCTGCAGAAACTCATGCCTCTGGACATAGACTTAGCTGAGCTCGACAAAGAGGCAAAGCTTGTAGAGGCAAAGATACGCGATATGCTGAAAAACGTGAAGGAATCACACGAACAATACAATAATACTGCAGAATCGACGAGCGGACCTTCAATGTATGCATGATAACACTTATGTTGCAGGGGTTGCAGAGTCTGGTTTGGCAAAAGAGCCACAGAAAAACGCGCAGGACTTAAGATCCTGTGGCCTAGCGCCTTCGTGAGTTCAAATCTCACCCCCTGCACATTAAAATCACGCCGATAGAGAATGGTTTGCATCGAACATCGTCCGAACAATAGCTACGGCTACTTTAAGGGATCCCAATCATTTCTCAAAGCAAGATCAGAGCTGGGAGACAACAAGGAAAGAGATAAAAAAGATTAGACTTATTGATTATCATGCGAGATATGCGCAAGGTTGTAAAAGAGGGATACGAAAAAGGTGACTACGGAAAAGCCTTCAGGTTACATAGAGTAAGATTGACAAAATTTGAACTTACTCTTTTCAAAAAGTTATGTAATTTACTGCCGGAGCAAGGCAAGATTTTGGACTTAGGATGCGGTTTAGGTATACCTTACGATAAATATCTAGCTGATAAAGATTTTAATGTTACCGGAGTAGATTTCTCAAAAAAGCATATATCAATGGCTAGAAAAAATGTTCCAAAAGCAAGATTTATCTATAAAGATTTTACAAAGGTAAATTTTAGGCCAGCTACGTTCGATGCTATTGTTTCTTTCTATGCGATATTTCACATACCACGAAAGGAAAACAAGGAGCTTTTCCTCATGATTAACAAATTGCTTAAAGAAAATGGAATTATTTTAGTTAGTTTGGGGACTAGTGACAATGAATATAGTTCTAAAAAAGACTGGGCCGGTGCGCCAATGGCATGGAGCACGTATAAGCCCAAGGAATATATGTCAATCATAAAAAATGCTGGATTTAAGATTATTAAAGCAGTTTTTGAAGGTGAGCTTGGAGACAAAGAATATCATTTTTGGGTATTAGCTAAAAAGGTCCCTTCAAAAT
>JAJYXO010000022.1 GCA_021801765.1 Microcaldota archaeon
CTGAGGCAATTCAGCACAGCGCTCATGCTACGCGACTGGATGAACGAGGCGGGAGAACAGAAGCTGCTTATTGATTATGGGGAGACGCCTGGATCGCTGTATGCCAAACTCTCAAATGCAGACTGGCTGCTTTACTCTGCAGGCGAACTGGCAAAACTTGCAAAGGTCAGGGTGGAAGGGATGTTTGAGGCGAGGGTGAGGGTAAAGTATGGCATACGGAAGGAGCTCCTCGACCTTGTGAGGCTTGAACAGGTTGGGCGCGTAAGGGCAAGGGTGCTCTTTAACAATGGAATAAAGCACGTCTCTGACCTGAGGAAGGAAGGGGCAAGGGCAGCAGTAGAGAGGCTTTTCGGAAAGGAGATAGGCGCAGTGATAATGTCGCAGGTTGCCTCTGCTCATGAGTAGGCGTTTATTATGAAATCTGCTACTGTTTCATCAGGCTTTATGCCTACTGAATTTACCACTTTTGCAAGATTGGTTATAGAGATAGATTTTGAAAGGGATTTTAGGAAGTATAGAGCAGCTATGTAGACTAGGGATGGAGATGCATTTAGATTAAGTGAGCCGACTAGATACGAAATCAGCTGCATGTTTGGGGCTAAGCCTGCTTCGGAGACTAGGTAAGTTCTTTATATCTGTCAAGAATCCGAATTGCGCATGGCAGAAGCAATAAATATCTGAATCTATATTGGCATTCACAATCCTTAGGATTTAGGATCATTATGTTACGATATGAAAAGAGCACTTCTGCAGGAAAATCAGCGGCTTTAGATCAGGTAGGCAAGTCGTTAGGCGAGAGTTTTGCTAGAAAAATCAGGGCCGAGATAGCCAATGCACTTGCTGGAAACAGCTTTGATAGAGAGGGAAGGGCATTCTGGCTTAGCTGGAAGGTTGTGCAAGTAGCGAGGCCTATGGGAAGCAAAGGTTATGATGCAAAAGAGATAGAGGCGGTGAGAGATTCCGTGCTGCGCATCATATCAATCTCAAGAATCTCTGATTCATTTTCAGATAGGCTGTATGAGGTATGGCAGGCTAACAGCCACGAAGCTGTAGAAGCCAAGGCAGATAGAATCAGATCCCTGTACAATGCGCTGGAGAGATTATCTGGCGCAGGTTTGAATTACAAAGAAGCTAGCCAGGCGGCAAAGCAGATTGCAGAGCTTGCAAAAATAACTAAAGAGGAGGAAGTACTCCATGCTGCAGTAGAGATCTTCAGTATCTGCAGCGGCATAGATGTGATAGCAAGCATAGGATATAGAATGCTAATGCGGATGCAGCAGCTGCGCACCGAATCTAGCGCGGACGAGCCGGCTGAGCAAATAAGGAGCATAGGTATGGCATCTCTGGAAGCCAGATTACTGCGCAGGTGATCGCCAGCGCTGGATATCGGCCTTGGCCCATGATATATCGCTGGGCATGTGAAATGCGAAAGTTTTTAATACCTATTCGTGTATGTCATATTAAGAATACTGGCGATAAAATGGGAGTCTTTGACAAGTTAGGACGCGCTTTTGGCACATCCAAGAGCTTGAGCATAGAGGACTATATGAACTCTGCAGAGATGGACGAGGTTGACTTGCTGCATGAACCCGCAGACATGTACATAAAGCCGGTAACCGCAGCCAGCGAAGACGATGTGGAGCCTATAGAGGAAGAACTCGCGAAGAAGAATATAATACTGTTGGATGTATCTGAACTCAACAAGAGGCCTACAACGAAGACTGCGATAATAGCAAAGCTAAAGTCTTACGTTGAGAAAAGCAACGGGGACATAGGCCAGATAGACGAGAATAGGATACTTATAACCCCTACAAAAGTCAAGATAATCAAGAGGAGAAAGGCGGATAGGTAAACTTTTTCTTCAGTTTGATTTGTTGCCTTCAGCCAACGGCTGCCGAAGAAGCGGGAGTCGTATGGGCAGCGTAATGGCTGTCAATCATAATGCTATTGAAGCCAAGAGCTCAAACTCGTTGAAAGGTGCCACTTTACTTTAACGCAGTTATCATTGCGTGAAGCTCTTCCTTGTTAAGATCCGCGCGCCTGACCATGCTCCTGAATATGTTTTGGGTCATTCTCCTGTCCCTTATCTTCTTGCCTTCTGTAAGTTTGTCAAATGCATTGAAAAGCTCCTCTTTCTCAGCAGCTGCAGGCTGTTTGGAGGCAGACGATGAATAGGTGCTCTTCCCTCCGAACGCATATAGCAATATGCCTATTGCATGAGAGATATTCAGCACAGGGTAGCTTCTGCTTGTGGATATATGGACTGCGAAATCGCAGGCTTCAAGTTCCGATTTCCTCAATCCAGTGTCATCCCTGCCTATCAGCAGGGCTATTGTTGAATTCCGGTATTTTGACCTTACCAGTTTTACTGCATCATTTAATTCCATGAACCTGACCTTGGATCTTACCCTCCATATGCCAGTTGTGCCTATTATTATACTGCAGCCTGATGCGGCATCCTCTATGCTATTGTAGAGGTGTGCGTTTGCAAGCAAGTCATATGCATGCTTAGCGAACATTATTGACTTGTTCCCGTTAAGTTTAGCCCTGGGCTTTACTATGGAAAGCTCCTTCACTCCGAAATTTTTGCACACCCTTGCGATGTATCCAAGGTTTATCTGATACTTGGGGCTTACTACTATTACTTTAATGCTGAATGGCATTTTACTACCCATCCATTTGCATTCTCAGCAAAAATTTAAATTCAAGCATGCATCAAGATTGCAAACAAAAATACGCTTATAGATTTTTTATTGGATATGTGACTATGAAGAAGCGCACACTTCTGCAGGGAATGGCAGGACTGCAATCTGCAATGGAGTACCTGATGACATATGGATGGTCGATA
Organism: Microcaldota archaeon; assembly: GCA_021801765.1. Taxonomy (GTDB): domain Archaea; phylum Micrarchaeota; class Micrarchaeia; order Micrarchaeales; family CABMGC01; genus JAJZIU01. The sequence goes on from JAJYXO010000022.1 coordinate 2,849, forward strand.
CTAATTGTTGCAGTTGTCCTAGGCGCACTTGCCTACCTTGGGGTCTTCAACCCGCTCTATTTTGCGCCTAAGGCAAATCCAGGAAGCTGCCAGGTCTATCGCCCCAACGGCCCAGGAACTGCATATGATATCAATCTGTTAGGAGTCTGCAATGGAGAAATACCTGAATTCGTCGCAGCGTTCAACGGAAATGTATACAGTTATATCACTGCAAATTCCCTTTACCTTCCAAGCGGCTCTGGCGCCAGGACTATAACTGCGTGGATATATGCAAATGAGAGCGCCTATAATCCATCGTTCGGTAATGATGGGGTGAACATAGGCATTGTAGGATGGGGGGAGGCGAATGGGGAAGATGGAGTCTCAGATCTCACTATAAACATACCAAATGCACTTTTCTTTCTCGGATGCAATTGGCATGATGTAAGTTCTGGAATGGCGGTCAGTTCTAAAAAATGGACTTTCATAGCCGCAAGCTACGCGGCAGGGGCAGAGAGCATGACCTTGTATGTCAATGAAAAATCCCAGAGCAATGGATTCATATCTGGCAGTTATCCTCTAAACACAGCTCCAGGAAGCAAGCTTTATATAGGCACTACGGACGGAGGATGCGTAAACGAAAATCTTTTTGCAGGTGAGATATCAAATGTCCAAATATACAACACTTCGCTTGATTCTGCGAGCATAAATTCGCTGTATATGGAGGGGATAGGAGGCGCCCCGATAGACATAGGCAACCTGGCGGCATGGTATCCGCTAAACGGCGATACAAAAGATTATTCAGGGAATGGGCAGAATGGAGCTGCTAGTGAGATGAATTTTACTAGCAGCTGGATAGGCAGCTACACACAGCCATGACTATGTGCTACAGTAAGCCAATTATACATTGCAGCAGATATATGCAATATGGCTAATGCATGCTTGTACAGCGGAGGAAAGGATTCCACTTTGGCGCTTCATAAAGCAGTTGGCATGGGAATTGTAGTTGACCTGCTCATAACAATGCTGCCCAAGAGGGGCGATAGCTATATGTTCCATTATCCAAATCTGCAGTTCACAAAGCTGCAGGCCGAAGCCCTCGGAATAAGGCAGGTATTTGCAGGGACCTCTGGGGAAAAGGAGAAGGAGCTCGAAGACCTGGAGATGGCGCTAAAGGAGAACGGCGTGGATGCGCTTGTAACTGGCGCGACTTCCAGCAGATATCAGTTCGATAGGATAGGAAGGATAGCAGATAAGCTTGGAATAGACAACATTGCACCGCTATGGCGAATAGAGCCATTGGAAGAGCTAAGAGAAATAGCATCTAAATTCGACGCCATAATCACCTCCGTCTCTGCAGAAGGGCTAGACGAGACGTTTCTAGGTAAGCGCATAGACGATTTGATGGTTGATAGGCTTATGGAAGCGAGCAAGAAATATAAAATAAACCCCGTCTTCGAAGGCGGAGAAGCGGAGAGTTTCGTGCTTGATGCCCCTCTCTTCATGAAGCGCATAGAGATAGCCTCTGCGAGGAAGGAATGGAACGGAGTAAGAGGCACATATATCATAGAAAGCGCAAAGCTTTTAGAGAAAAACTATCCCTGATATAATTGGTTAAATGGCTTTTCTCTCTTCGAGGAGCAGGTATGCGATAAACGTAATACAGGAAGAGGATGAGGTTGCAGGAAGATTGATGCGCTCAGGAAAGGAAGTAATGCGCATGAACCGCGGAGACCCTCCTGCCTATTTCCCTGCGCCTGCATATTTTATAGACGCTTACATAAAGGCCCTGAAGGAAAGGAAAGTCTACTATTCTTCTCCTGCCGGAGTGCCAGAGCTGAGAGAGGCAATTTCAAGGAGATACGAACGCTTATACGGAGTAAAATCAACAGGCGAGGACGTTATTGTCACCAACGGCGTAAGCGAGGCGCTGCTCTTCCTCAACTCTGCGCTGATAAATGATGGAGATAGTGCAGTAATCTTCAAGCCATATTATACGCAATATCTCCCAGACCTTGAATTCTATGGAGGCAAGGCGGCAGTCTGCGATTATGAAGAAGATAGGGGATGGGAGGTGGATATCGATGCTGTGGAAAGGAGCATTAAGCGCTCAGTATCGAAGGACAGGAAGCCAAAGTATATGCTTATAACCAACCCCAACAACCCCACAGGAACTGTGCTTGATAAAAAAACGCTCAGCGAAATTGTAGAGATAGCGAAAAACTATAGGATATTCCTTGTTTCTGATGAGATATATGATGAGATAACATACAACGGCGCAAAGTTCACAAGCGTCTCGCAGGTAGCTAAGGGCGTGCCCCATATGATACTGAATGGGGCGTCTAAAGGATATGATTCTACTGGTATAAGAATTGGATATGCCTTCGTGCCAGGCGATGATGCAGCATCACTTTCAATAAAGAATGAATTTCTTAATCTTGCAAGAGTAAGGCTCTCAGCAAACACGCCGGCGCAGTATGCATTTGCAGAAGCTATCTCAAACAAGAATGCGCATGATAGGGCAATTTCGCAGATGCGCTCTGCTATAGAGAAGAGGGTCAACCTTGCAGCTAAGCTTATAAATGAAAGCAAGTATATGGATACTGTAAAGCCCAAAGGAGCATTCTATCTACTGCCAAAGCTGCATATGGACTGCCTAAAAATAAAGGACGACAAGGAGTTTGTAGACAAGCTTCTGAAGGAGGAAGATGTCTGGTTGACGCGAGGCTCTGGCTTCGGCGCAGATAACCACGCCAGGATAGTTGCACTTGCTCCTGAGGCAATCATAACCCAAGCGATGGAGAAGATAGAGAAGTTCTGCAGAAGGCATTCGAAGGGGGCATAGTCTAATGGTAAGACGTCACCCTTACACGGTGAAGGACTGGGTTCGATTCCCCGTGCCCCCATACAGAATCCATTAAATTACCTGATTCTAATACAGTTCAAAACCCCTATTTAAAGCAGTTGGGTTCGAATATACGGAACGCTGTTTCTATCAAATCAAATAGTAGTGATAATACTCTTTGGTGGATAAATCTTATTGCGTTGTTTTATTGCACCGCAGCTATTCCTGTTCTCTCAATGATTTATGGTATTAATTATGGAAAATACAACCAAACTATACTACTTTTATGCATAATTGGATTAACTGCATTTTTGATTTCTCAGATTATATTTCTGTTATTTAGGGAGAGATATAGAGAGTATAAGCCAGCTAACGTGGCTATAAATATACAGCCCAACCCAGCATCAGATAAAACCCATACATCAGAACCATTGTGCAATGAAGCCCAATTTGCAGCCAATAATAAAGCAATTCCTATAATCAAAAAGAGGGCAAAAATAACAAGACTTATAACAAGGTCTTTTTCGGTTTTCATAGCTGAACATACAGAATCAAGCTTTTTAAGCCTTATAGCATCATTCGCATCCTCCCAGCTCAACTACTACTCAGCGCAGATAGAGGCCCACGCAAGGGCGATAGTCAAGCTAAACAAGGTATTGGACAAGCTGGACAGGCTGCTGAGCCAGAG
>JAJYXO010000019.1 GCA_021801765.1 Microcaldota archaeon
TACTGGAGAGTTTGAAGGCCTGGGGAAGATATACAGGGGTATCAAGGATGATTTAAAGCAGGAGAAGACAAGTGCCCATAAAAGTAGGAAAAAGAAACGCTGAGGCAGGCCATATGACAAAAGTCTAATATGCATTCGTCAATAGTTTATTAAATCTTTAAGCAGAGGTAATAGCATGGAAGATGAATCTGATGACCTGAGGAACAAGCTCAAGGAGAGGATAGCAGGAGAGATCACCCTGTCAGAGGCACCTGGAAGTTCTATGAAAAAATGGAGGGAGCTCTTTGGGGTATCTCAGGTTGAGCTAGCCAGGAGCATAAAGGTTTCTACTTCTACAATAAGCGACTACGAGGGAAACAGGAGGGCAAGTCCTGGGGCTGGGATAATAAGGAGATTCATAAATGCGCTCTTCACCATAGATGCACAGAAAGGCAACGAGGTGAGCAGGAATCTTGAGAAGTTCAATGCGGTGGAGAAATCGCCTTTTTATTCTATACACGATTTCTCCTCTCCGATAAGCGGTATAGATTTTTCGAGGCTTATAGACGCCAAGATAATAGCAAATCCGAATTACCTTGACAGTGTAAGGTTATTCGGATATACATTTCTGGACAGCCTTAGGGTGATACTTGAAATATCGCCAAACGAGTATCCGAAACTCTTTGGCACAACTAACGAACGTGCATTCATATTCAGCCAGGTAAGCACAGGGAGATCTCCCATGGTAGTCGTAAGGGTAGCGCCAATAAAGCCGCGAGTTGTTGTGATACAGGATCTGGAGAGCGTGGACAAGCTTGCGATAAAGATATCTCAGATAGAGCACATACCTTTGTTGACGACTAAACTTACAACTGATGAAATCAGGGTTAGACTTGAAAAGGTGTGATACCTTTCAGCAGTTAAGCATGGAATTTCCTGCGCAGGTTGTTAAGGATATGTAATTAAGGTGCTGTGCTATATCCTATCGTACTCCTCTTTTTCAGCAAGAAGTAGTATGTTTATTCCTTCTGGGGTTATTTCATATGGCACAGTGGAGAAGCTGTGGTTGGTGCCTCTCATCTTTATCACTTCGAGCGTAGGAGTCCTTAGAGATCCGCCCTGTCCCTCACCAGTATAAAGGATTACTATTCCATCGTATATGAAGAACTCTGGCTGGAAAAGCATGCGGCTCCTCTCAGGAGACTCTATCTCCATGGTTAGAATGGCAGTTGTATTCATGCGCCTGAGCACGGAGACAAGGCTCATGGAGATGTTTCTGTACTCAAACATATCCTTTATCAGCAGCTTTATTATAGATATGGAGTCTATGACCACCCTGTTTGCTCCGGTAGATTCTAGTATTGATTCTATTTCAGTTACAAGCCTGCCGAATGTATATGAAGATCCTTGCGCATCCTTTTGTATGAATCCCCTCGTTTCCTCAGATCCATGTATTATAAGCTTGTTGTCGTCTATCAGCTGTTTCAGATCTGGTAGGCTGGAGAATGCGGCAAGGGCATTGTCTATTATCATAGTGCGCTCTTCCTCTAAAGAGAAGAGTACACCGACATTTCCGTCCTTTGCATTCTTGTAGAGATACTCTATGCTCATCAGCGTCTTTCCTGTGCCTGGTCCTCCTGCGAGTACTATCTGGTTCTTTTCAGGAATGCCCCCGTAAAGCATCTTATCCAACCCGGCTATCCCGGTTTTTACGCGATCTCGCATCAAATCCCAATTCCATCAGAGGCAGTTTTAATTTAGATTCATGCCTTTTATACCTATCCTTTTAATGCCGGAATGAAGTTATATAAGGCTACCTGAACACATTAAGGCCTTTTGAAGTTATCTCAAATGGCATGGATGAATTCCTGTGGTTAGACCTTCGCATCTTCACCACCGTAACTAGATACTGGAAGCTCCCTTCCATGTTGTATGTGCTTAGCTTTACTATTCCATCAAACATGAAGGTGCCGTAAAGTCCGTAGCCGCTATCTTTGTTATCTGATGATGTTTCTACAGTCATTATTGTAGTTATGCCTAGGTTTCTGAAGTTGCTAACCATAGCATTTATCGCCCTTGTGAACGTCCTATCGTCTTCCTGCAGCGGCCTTAGAGGAGTAAGAGAGTCAACGACAAGGATCTGGGAGTTGTTTGCCTTTAGCATCCTGTTTATGCTTACTATGAATGCCTGCCAGTTCTCTTTTGATCTGAAAGCAGATGTGACTTCCTGCTCAGATACGTTTATCAGTTGCTTCTCTACTAGATCATCTATATCTGTAAAGAATGAGAATGCTTCCTTAACGTTTTCAAGCAGCTGGCGCCTGCCCTCCTCGAACGTTATGAAAGTGCTTGGAACGTTTACATTTGCATTCCTGTATAGCGTCTCGAATGACATAAGAGTCTTTCCTGTTCCTGCGTCCCCAGCTATGAGCATCTGGTTGCCCACAGGTATTCCACCGTAAAGCATATCATCAAGGCCGACTATACCTGTCGCAAGTTTTTTAATCCCATCTTCTTTTACTGCCATTGTAATCCATAAATTAGATGCAGGTTAATATTTTAAAGCTATCGCAAGTAAGAGTTGGTGCTTTAACATGTAGAAGTTTCAAGCAAGCTTGACTACGTCCATACTATTGTATTCTAAAACTATAAAGCAACTCCCGCCGCGCGGGTTGCGCGATGCATGTTCGATGCCTTTTATATTGCCTTTTACTAGAAATATGGGTGACGTTTCGAGCGCCACAATCTCTTCGTTATCTGAAGTGCCAATAAAAAGGGAGCTTAGATAATACTCTCTTGGGAACCATCTCCATCCGTCCATATATCCGCACTGTAGGGTCTCTTTTGCTCTCTTTAAGCCTAAGGACATTGAAATTTCTGAAAAGCTTTTACTGGTACCACCGTGGTAGTATATTTTGTCTATTTGCCTGAAAGACAATGAGGTTGCCAGGGCCAAGGATGGCTTGTTGTTCTTGCGTATAAGCAATCGGATAACCTTGCTTCTAGATATCCCCATTGCTTTTAAGGTGAGTAGCCTGCCTATCCCTCTCCTCCTATGACTTATATGAACGCGCAGACCTTCGAGCCAGGCAAAATCCTTGAAAACCCTGACATGTATTATTCCTACTATCCTGCCATCTATTACAGCTTTTAGGAAAACGCCGCTTTCCATCCATTCATCGAATATATCCTTAATATAATCTGCATGCCCTGAGGCAGTCTCTGCCATGCTGACTACCTCAACCTTGTCACTTTTCAACATTCTTAAGATTTCCATAATATTCGCAACCTGGCATTTATTTTGCATATCGGTAAATTTTGTAAAATATATTTGGATTTGGCTCTTGTTGTATTTTAGCGAAATCGCAATAGGATCAAACGAATTGTGCTATTGCATATCCTGCCAATGATTCATCGTAGGGTATCCCAATTATCTCAAGCAGCTTGGTTATAATTTGGATGGTCGGCTCCTTTCCCAATGACTTTATGTATGCTATAGGAGGCACATATGAAAGCGCAGTGTTGCCGTAGTTGAAGGATTTTATGTATGAGAGCATCTCATCATTTCTGGCTATGCCTATTGAGCTTACAAGATTTGCTATGCCTGCAAGAAAACTTTCCTCGCCTTCGATGTTTATGTCCCTTCCTGCATATACTAGCGTACCTACAGCTGCAAGATAAGGTATGAATCCTTTGTTTATGTAGTTATTTATATCGCCTTTCTCGAATGTCCTGTTCAGCTCCATCAGCATGAACTTTGCCATCATGTCTGATGCGGGCTTTAGGGATGCGTCGAGATCCTGCTGCATCGCACTAACCTTTGTTCCATTTGTGAGCTCCGCGTCAAGCGCCATGACCCCACGCGCTATATGTTCATCAGGTTCCACGCCTATTGCCTTTACCGCCTTCATTAAATTTTCCAAGCTGTCGCTCTTCCTAGACACGCGCAGGAAGTATAGCGCGGGGGCATAAACCACGCTTGCTTTGAATTTCAGTGATGATGCGAAGGAGAGCATGCGATGATCAGGAGTGATGCCTGCCTCGTGCAGTATGTTTGCAAGTTTTCCTTCTTCAGGCTCCTTGCCCTCGAATGCCAGCATCACCGCAGCGCCTATGTAGGGCGACATCTCTTTCTGCAGTCTTCTGCCCTCTATCTTTATCGCGAAGCGCATAAGTAGGCTTTCTTTTCTCGTCTCCTCGTCTATGGTCTTGCCGATTATTCTGACCATCAGCCTTGCAATGTTGACTATAACTTCAGATATCTCATTCTTCCAATCAGTATTAATTTCCTGCATTGCTTACACCTATTCCAGTAAACGTGAGCACATAGCCAATCATCGCAATGTCAGGATATATACCCATCGCATGGACTACCTTGGTGATATTCTCCACAGTTGGTTTTTTGCCCACTGAGCCTATAAAATATGCCGCGCTAACGTAGATAGCCGGGGCAGTGCCGTAGTTAAGTGTTAGCACGAAGTCGACGACTTCTTTGTCTGGAGTTACGCCTATGGACTTCACCATTTCAAGCATGCCATTTACATTGAGTGTTCCGTCATTTTTAATGTCCTTGCCTATGAAGGCAAGCGCACCTACAGCTGCAAGATAGTAAAGAAATCCTTTCCGCATATAAATCATCACGTTACTTACCTCGAAAGTTCTGTGGAGCTCTGCTATCAGCAGCCTACCTGTCGCTGCGGCAGAGTCAATCATCCCTTTGTTGAGTTGCTCGTAAATGGATTTGTTTACTTTTGGCTCAATTTTTCCGGATTCGAGGTCGATTGTATGCCTTGCGATGGATTCATCAGGCTCTGCGCCCATGGCTTTTACCACTTTCAGAATGTTATCTATAGTAACTTCTTTATCGCAGACGCGGAGATAGTAAAGCGCAGGCGAGTATGCTATGGTGGATTTGAATTTCAGTGAGTCCACCATCTTAAGCATGTTCTCGCTTGGGTTTATACCTAAGGATTCAAGCACACGCGTCACTGTTTTGCGGTTCACTTCTATGCCATTTAGAGCGAGCATTATTGAGCATGATATATAGGGCAATGCAGCGTGCTGCACCATGTTTCCGAAGATGCGTATGACTACCTTCTCGAGTACATTGGCGTTTTCCATTACTCTACTTATGTCTTCACTTATAAGCTTGGCCATCAAGGTGGCTACTTTAGTTATTGCCACTGTGAATTTTGCAATCTCCTCGTCGGGGCTTTCTGGCTCCCTTGCTGCTGCGTTTGCTTCATCTGCACCCATTGCTATACCCCATATTCGGAAAGTATAAAGTCTATAAGAGAGTCATCAGGTTCCATGCCCATGGCGCGCGCTACAGAGGACATACTGGCCGCGCTTATGGGCCTTCCGGAAGATTTTATGAAGTATAATATAGTTACATATGAGATGTCGAGATTGCCATAGTTTAGCGTTGCGATGTAATCCTGCATTGCCTGGTCTGCAGGCAGGCCTAGGGCGCTTATAACCCTGCCTACGCTTTCCTCGTTAATCTGCTTCCCCTTGCCAAGGAAGAACATCACTCCTGAAGCCACTATGTATGGAAGGAAACCAGCTTTTATCTTTTCTTCTATGTCTGCTGCCTCTGATGTCCTATCAAGTTCCATTATAAGCATCTTAGATATCATGGCAGCTGCAGAAGAAGCCATCTCTTTTATTTCTGGAGGCAACGCGCCGCTCCCATTTGATGAGTTATGGTAATAATCCAATGCAGCTAAAGCAGAAGCAGTATCTGGTGTTATGCCCATAGATTCCAGGATTTTATCCAGCCTTTCGGCGGTAGGCTCTACTTTGGATATTAGCGAGAGATATATAGTAGGTATGTATGCTATTTCATTTCCTATGCTCACAGATCCTACTATATCCATCAACCTCTGGTCAGGCTTTATGTTCACTGCACCAAGCATCCGAGATATGACACCTGTGTCTGGCTTCATGCCCAAAAAGGCAAGGGAGGTTACTCCTGCCACATAAGGCGTAAGCTCTGCGACAACGTTGCCTTTAGAAGCTGCAAGGCTAATTTTGTATACGAATCCCTTGGAATCTATGGCTTTCTTTACCGAGAGTGCTATAATACCTATGGAGAGGTTCATAACTTCTGAGATCAGACTTAGCAGAGTTTCCTTCCAGTTTTTTGTATGATCGAAGTCCATGCAATCCGCTAAAATAGTCATAATGTTGCATTCTTATACAACCTGTACAGAGTTATTGCATAGCCTGCCAACGTTGCATCAGGGTGCACGTCAAGGGCCCTCACCACCTCTATAAGCGATTCTACAGTTGGTTCCCTGCCATTTACCACTATAAGGTAGAGTGCGGATGCATATACAAGGCTGTTTTTAATGTGAAGGCTGGCCAGGTTTGAAAGTATCATGTTGTCAGGTATTGCGCCTGTTGCCTCTACCAGCCTGCTTACGCTCTCCATGTCAACATCTCTTCCGGAGAAATCCAACACGTTTATAGCAGCAATATATGGCACTATTGTACGTGTTTCGTAATTTTTAATTCTTTCATCTGCAAATATCCTGGATGTCTCTCTTAAGGCTATTTTCTCAATGAGCACCACGAGTGCTTTTATGACATCCTCAAGGATTTTCTGCGCAGCTGGCGCCTGTGCCGATGTCTGCGAAGCTGCATCCCCTTCTGACATTAAACCCGAATAAGATATGCATGGCTCATCAATAAAAACCTTCCCGGATGTGTTATGCATAGCGCTGAATGCCTTTTGGGAATAATTAATAATCTTTTCCGCTATCTATATCTGTTGGTTCCATGGATACAGGGAAGGATGCGCCTAAGGTAGTTAATGCGATAATAGAGATATCTAAAGGAGGAGGCGTGAAATATGAGTATGATAAGAAGGAGGGTATGATAAAGGTTGACAGGATACTGCATACATCAATGGTATACCCATTTAACTATGGTTTCGTGCCAGGCACGCTGAGTGAGGACGGAGACCCCATAGATATAATGGTAATAAGCTCTGCCTCTTTTGTTCCTGGATCATTCCTGCAGGCAAGACCAATAGGAGTTTTGCTAATGAAGGACGAGGAAGGAGTGGATACGAAAGTTATGGCAGTGCCAATGCCGAAGGTAGACCCTGACTTCAAGGAAGTGTCGGATATCAAGGACTTGAATGGCCACACTAAGAGCATGATAGCACACTTCTTCTCATACTACAAGAGCATAGAACCAGGTAAATGGGCAGAGGTTGGAGGATGGGAAGGGAGCCAGAAAGCCCATGAGTACATAACAACTGCAGTAGAAAAGGCGAATGGCCAGAAGTAACATTACTGCGGATTATAACTGCCTATCCAACTGTTTGTGTAGTTTACATTGATTGCAGCTCCGTTGTTCCCATTCCCAGAGTAGTCGTTTGCATTTCCGTTCAGCGGCCACCATCCGACAAGGTTCTGCAGATCGATTGGCGTTCCTCCTATTCCTTCCAAGTAAAGCGCGTTTATTGAGGCGCTATCTAGCGTCGTGTTATATAATTGCACATTTGCTATCACTCCGTTGAAGGAGGCATCGCCATTGCCGAACATGCCGCCAATATCGTATCCCCGTTGCTGCTGTAAGCTAAGTCCTGCAGGTAAAGAACTGGGCGTAGCATATGCTTTGCCATTATAGAATTCATATATTGCGCTGCTTCCAGTGCCGGCATCGTACTCTCCAACTACCATCATCCACATATTTGTAGTTGGAGGATTTGTACCTATGACCAATGAATTCACATATAGGTTTAGGCGAGTTCCTGTTGAACCCACTACAAGCCCAAACCCAGATGTATAGTCACAGCAGTATTCTCCGCCATCGTCTATTATTCCTCCGTTTTGCTGGAAGCTTATTTCGCGTATCCATGCTAAAGCGGTAAATTTGCCTGCAGGGGATATGTCATCTGATGCAGAATGCGGCACCAATATGTAACTATTCTGGCCATTGAAAAGTGCAACGTATTCAGGTATCTCCCAGTTGCAGACTCCAAGAAGGTTTATGTCATATGAGGTTCCGGCGCCGTTTGGCCTGAAGACCTGGCAGCTTCCTGGGTTTGCCTTAGGAGCAAAGTAGAGAGGATTGAAGACTCCGAGGTAGGCAAGTGCGCCGAGGACCACAGCTACAATCAGTATCGACCAACCGTAGGTCATCAGGTACTCCATTGCAGATTGAGATTTGGCTTTGGGATCACGAATGCAGCTGCAACGCAGCCTATGCAATGCTTTCATTAAAATAAGATGCCAAGCGATGTTTATTAATGTTTATTACGCTTTCGCGGCGGCGGGCCAATGCTTATGTCGCTTTTCTCCGCCTTCAGCTAAAGTTATCGAGAATCCACCAGCAGGCAGATGCTGCATTATGTAGTCTATCTCATCGCTGCCTATGCCCCTGGCGATAGCCTTCGCGGCGTCGGATTTTTTAATGGAGCCTGGAGAGAGGAAGACGCAATTCTCGACACCAAGCTTCTCGCATGTGGCAGATGGAGTTATCATTGGAATTCCGTTTCGCATAGTAGCGCAGAGCTTTAGTTCCATGTTCTTGTACCACTCCCTTTCTCCCTTCAGAAGGAAGCTTCCTGAAGAGAGCGAGCCTTTATTAGTGGATTTTGTAACCTGCTCGCGTCTCATCGAATAGACATCAACAGAAGTCTGAGCATTCTCCCATGCCTTGGAGAAGGATGCTGAGAATTGTGCAGCTTCCTCGCAGATTTCCCTTGAGGCGCTCTCGCCGGATTTTAGTATAACTACTGATGCTCCGAATATATCCGCGTGAAAGAAGAGGTCCCCAGCATCGAAATGATGGGAGTTAAGTTCCTCGTTCTGTGACGCGCTCCTTCCCCCTATGGCAAGGAGGCCGCTGCTAGTGAAAAACCAATTGAAGCGCTCGTACCATTCTCTCTTCCTTATAACCCTGAACTTCTTCTCCTTTGGAGGTGCCTTCTCCAGTTTCCCCAGCCTGGATGCAAGTTCTTCTGCTGCCTTCCTTGCGCCCTCAGCCTTCTTCCTTAGCTTCTTGGACCTTGCGAAATATTCTTCAGCGTTCTTCTGTGCGGACTTGGTCACGTCCAGATCGAACTCCATGTGCTCAGGTGACGAAGTTTATTATCTCAGTTATGATGAAGCCCAGTGCGCCCAATACAAGTGTGCCTAGGAGCACAACCTTTAGCGTACGCTTGAATGTAGGCATGTCAGGCTTGTAGCTGACGCTAAGTACATGCTTGGAATCAGAGTAGAATGATTTCAGCATTCTTTTTATGTTTATCTCCATTTTGCGGCACCGGTTATCTGATTATCTATTAAGAATCAAAGATATAAGTATTACGCTGACTACTCTTCAAATATCTTGTCTATATCTGCGCTGCTGTTCTCCTCTATCTGCTTCTTTATGCCAGTCTCAGTATATTGGGCATACTCAACGCCTCCGAGGACCACCATGACCTTTATGGCGCTTTTCTGCATACTTGGCTCTATTCTGGCGCCCCATTTCAGCATGGCATCTTCGCTTATCCTGCCTGCGACTTCCTGGAATATAGACTCCGCTTCCCTTAGTGTGAGATCCTCGCCGCCCACTATATTTACAAGGGCCTTTTTGGCTGTAGAGAGATCCACATCTAGCAGAGGGCTCCTGAGCGTGTTTTCTATGGCTATTGAGGCCCTATCGCTGCTCTGTGTGGAATTTGCCTCGCCTATTCCTATGACAGCATAGCCAGAATCCTTCAGCACGCTTCTTAGGTCCGCAAAGTCGAGGTTTACCATCCCAGGTTTCGTAACCATCTCTATGATGCCCTTCGTAGCGTTTGCAAGCACCTCGTCGCTTATCCTGAATGCCATGTTAAGCGGAAGGTCTGGAGCGACTGCGAGAAGCTTGTCATTTGGTATTATTATAGTGGTATCTGTAGACCTCTTTAGCTTTGCCAGGCCTTCTAGGGCGTTCCTCATCCTCACCCTACCTTCGCTGGAGAATGGCAGCGTAACTATGCCTACGCTGAGTGCGCCAGCTTCCTTTGCCTCGTGCGCTATAACAGGCGCAGAGCCCGTTCCGGTTCCTCCTCCCATCCCGCATGTTACGAAAACCAGCTGTGCATCGCTAAGTATATGCTTTATCTCCTCCCTGCTTTCTACTGCAGATTCCTCTCCGAGTTTAGGGTCGCTTCCAGCGCCGAGCCCCTTGGCAGTCTTCTTTCCCATCAATACTTTGCGGTTTGACCTTGTCCTTGCAAGATGCGAAGCGTCGGTGTTCATCGCTATAAGAGTGGCGCCTTCAATGTTTAGCTCAGAGACCCTGCTCATCGTATTAGATCCGCTTCCGCCTGCGCCTACAACGTATATCTTCGGCTTTGCAGCCTCTATGAATTTAAGCAAATCTTCATCATCAGGTGAGAAGATAGGTTCTGCCATCGGTATCGCCCCGATGACTTTAAGTAGTAAAAACATAAAAAGATATAGGAGCGCGATAATGCGCGGCGGGTAAATCGCCTGCGTGTTGCAATAGCCCTCATGCGGCTTTGTATTCAAACAAAACAGCAGTAATATTAATTTATACAGAGGAATGCTTCTGTGGTGCCTGATGGACGTAGACAGGAGGATAGAGCTTATAATGTCCGACCCTGCAGAAGAGGTAATAACAGAGGGAGACTTGCGCGATATTCTGGAGACCAAGGCAAGGCCTAAGCACTATATAGGGCTTGAGATAAGCGGCATGCCGCACATAGGACACATACTAGTGGCAGGCAAGAAGGTGAACGACCTTTCAGAAGCTGGTGTTGATACGCAGATCTTCCTTGCTGACTGGCATACTGTCGCAAATAACAAGCTTGGAGGAGATTGGGATAAGATAACTGAAGCAGCGAAGTTTTATAGGAGGCTCTTCAACTTTTTCTGCCCGAAGGCAAAGATTGTACTTGGGAGCGATCTTTACAAGAACAACGACGATTACTGGAGGTTGATAATACAGATGGCAAGAAAGACAACGATGGCTAGGGCTACGCGGACGCTGTTGATAGAAGGAAGGAGCGAGAAAGATACACTCCACGTATCCCAATATATATACCCCATAATGCAGGCGGCAGACATCCGTGCCCTCGAAGCGGATATACCCCACGCAGGCGTAGACCAGAGGAGGGTGCATGTTCTTGCAAAGGAGTTATTCAGAGACCTTGGCCTTGGAAAGATAGCGCCTCTTCATCATCATCTGCTCGCATCTCTGGCAGAGCCTCCGAAAGTTTCGGAGAATGCAGAGAAGGAAGAGATTGTGGCTGCTATGAAGATGAGCAAATCAAAGCGAGGCTCTGCGATTTCAATACTTGCAAAGAAGGCAGATATAGAGAGCATACTCTCCGGCGCTTGGTCTCCTGCGATGATGGTAAAGGAGAACCCAGTGCTTGAGATATGCAGATATGTGATATTTCCCATCTCTAAGAAGATGAAAGTTGAGAGAGATGCAAAATACGGAGGCGACGCTGAATATTACTCCTATAAGGAAATTGAGGCTGCATATGCGGAAGGGAAACTGCATCCTGCAGACCTTAAGAGCAGCGTAGCTAAGGAATTAAACAAGATAATAGAGCCCATAAGAAATGCGTTCGGAAGCGAAGAGGAATCGCTGCTGGGTTTGTTCGGACTTAAGAATTGATATGTTAGCAGTTAGCAAAGTAGCTAAGATCCCGCAACTCTTTAACGCCAATCATGGCCCAGTTTCGCTGAGCAGGGATATCTTCTTGCGCCGCCTGGTTACATGCAGATAATATGCCGCCGCAATTATTGCCATTGCTACTACTAAAATGTAGTAGGCATAGGTTTTATTCGCGCCAATAACAGAAGGTGTGTTGGGTTGGCTAGGCTGCTTTGCAGTATTTTGTGAAGTCGATATGTTTGAGTTTATTGAAGATAGTTCAGACACAAAATTGCCTTCGTACTGGGGAATGGAGGCGTATGGATTTGAAGATGAATTATCAGTAAGATATACCCATCCTGCATATTTGGATAGCTCCGAGAGATACGAGGCATTGAAGTTTTTAACACCGTATGCTATTACTGCAAAATCTGACCTGGGATAGCCGGATGTTCTGCTCTCCATCAGTGCCAGCGGAGGCAGGCCGAATCCTTCATACACCACGAAAGAATTCATAAGCCCAATGTAATTGCCAGAGAATGAGGTGCCGGGATCTCCCACAGTGAAATTAAACCCATCAGCCGAAGCATGACTCTTTATGTTGGAATAATAATCAATATCTGAAGAGGAACTGTTCATGCCATCAAACATTATCCCGCCTACCCCATACCATTTTTTATAATCGCTTATTTCTGCGTCTACAGTACTTATATTTACCGCACCGTAACCGGTATATACGTAGCCTAGCACTATTATGCCTGCGGATCGGAGTGAGTTTATGCCTCTGGTGAAGTTTGGATCAGGCTGGGGCCCTGGTCCGCTATCCGGATTTACTATTGCTATCATTGGTACAGAGGGGTTTGCATTCTTAATGCTTATAAGCCCGGACCAGCTCTGCGATGTAGGATAGCTGTAGAGAGGCACAAGCACCCCCAG
Source organism: Microcaldota archaeon (assembly GCA_021801765.1). Lineage (GTDB taxonomy): Archaea > Micrarchaeota > Micrarchaeia > Micrarchaeales > CABMGC01 > JAJZIU01. The sequence goes on from JAJYXO010000019.1 coordinate 12,532, forward strand.
TTTCCCATCAGTATAATTGCTTGCAGGTTGATACGCGTAAGCTTCATGCCCGACAGCCAGGATCAAGATTGGCAGTAGTAGGAAGATTAATGGCATTATAAGAAGAAGCTTAGAGGCAACACGCCTTTTGTAGAATATCAAAGTTCCTTTGCAGATGTGCGAAATATGCCACATCGCATTCGCCATAAGGTATGACATGCTAGCTTAAAAGCTTTGCGTTAACTTCGCAGTTCGAAGGAATTCGGCTGCTGCATTTTCCTAATATTACGCAGAAACAAAATAAGATCTAGGAGAGATTAATGTCAACATTGGATAGTGAATTATTATAGCAGACCAAAGTTGGCAAAGGAAGCTGGCGCCGGGACTGGGAATTTCATTAGCTTCCTTTCGGAAACTAAGTTTGAACCCAGATGGCCCGAAGGCCACCAGATCTCGAGTTTCGCCAATTTAATTCTGGCGCGTTGCCTGATTCCGCCATCCCGGCATATTAGATTTTCACAATAATTATATAAACTCGTGGCAGATGCGCAGGCTAAGTGATGAATCAGCATGTACCGATAAAATGGAGTGGTTTTTTAAATGTGAGGCTGTAATCCTTACTAATCACTGCGCTTTAAAGGTGTTCAGATAAACAAAGAGATAGTTGGAAGATTCCTGTCAATAGCGATCTTTGCGATCCTTGCAGTGGTAGGTTTCTTCTTTTCCATATATCTTCTGACAACAGCGAAGACGGTTTACATGTTAGTCCTTGCGCTGGCGTTTATGTCACTAACTTTAATCTCAGGATTCTTTAATATCTTCACATCGTACTCCTACTACAGATCATACTTCTACGACAAGCATATAAAGGAGATAAGCGCAGGTCTGAAGGCTATCACCAAGTATCCTACTGTTGCAGTTGCAGTGCCAGTATACAACGAGGATGTCAGGCTCGTGGAGAAGAATCTCTTGCGGCTTAAGGAGATGAGCTACCCGAAGGAGAAAATAAAATATTACCTGCTAGATGATTCAACTGAGAAGGACGTTATAAATGAACTCAGAGCCTTTAGCAGAAAGAACGGTGTAAGATATATACACAGAGGTTCGAGGAGTGGATTCAAGGCTGGGGCATTGAATAATATGCTGAAGCATTCGAGGGAGGAATTTATAGCCATCTTCGATTATGACGAGTACCTAACAGATACCAACTTCCTAAATGAGCTCCTACCGTATTTCGATGATAAAGATCTCTCGTACGTGCAGACAGAGAAGCATTACTCCAAAGGCAACTTCTTCTCAGACACCATAGACCTCTTCGATGCATTCTTCTTCAAGTTTATACAACCTGCAAGAGCACTTAATAATACGGCAATATTCGCAGGGTCTTGCGGCATCATAAGGAGAGATTACTTGGAGGCTGTCAAAGGATTTCCGGAATACTTGGTCGAAGATACATTCTTCAGCTTCGAGTCTGATGTGCATGGATACAAGAGCATTTATGTGCCTAAAGTATATGCGCTAGGAAAGCCGATAAAGACATTCACTGAACTTGTAAAACAGCAATGGAGGTATAACTACGGCGATACGCAATTCATGATTTATTTCCTGAAGAGGCTAAAGGGGAAGAGGAAGGGAATCACGCCGCTATCTAGCATAGATTATATGACCCACGGGTTGGGCCTGAACTACATCTCAGTGGTGCTGTTGCTATTCACCGTACTCTCAGTACTTATAGTATTTGCCCAAGTCAGCGCCCCAGGAGTATCCCTGTACGGTATAATAAACGGCAGGTATCTCGGATTCTACCTGGAGATGATAGGAATATCCGCCTTTGCGCTTTCAGTAGTAGCTCCAGTGATACTTACAAAGATGTACTTCAAGTCAGTAAGCAAAGGGATGATGATCTTCTTGCTTAACTTTTCGCTGGCCTTCATAAGAGCCAAGGCAGCTGCGGGAGCGCTACTCAAACTCAAGGGCAAGGCAGTCTGGAACCGTGGGACAGGGAAGACGGTGGGATTTGAGCATCTTAGGTATGCGCTGAGAAACTCTTTCACAGAGGTTCTCTTCTCATTTGCGCTATTTGCATTCAGTATTTTCGCAATAGGCATAGACAATCTCTACGGAAGCCTATGGCTGCTCTGGTACGGCATACTTTACATCTCTACATTCTTCCTTTTCTATAAATACGGGTGATGATGCGCTCTATGTGAAGGTTTACAGCACTGAGCATGGGAATGTGGTTGCGATGTGCGACAATGAGCTTATAGGGAACATTTACGCGGAAGGCAGGATGGAACTTAACCTGAAGGATTATGCAGAATTCTACAAAGGGGAGCTCGTAGATGAAAGCGAAGCTGAGGATGGAGTTAAGGGCGAGTTGATATATTCTGCGAATGTTATAGGGGAGAGGTCGGTAGGCATATTCCTGAAGAATGGAATAGCAGGAGAGGAAAACATCAGAAGGATTAGCGGCATACCTTTCATACAGATATACAATCTAATTTAGCTTTTCAACTTGAGTATTGCCCCAGCTATATCCCCATTTGATTCCTCAAGCGCAGCTCTTACCGCTGAGTCGTCATTTATCCCTGTCTGCTCCTTGACTAGTTTAATATCCTCATCGCTTATCTCTGTGCCAGATGCCTTAGGTTTCTCACTGATGCTACCTGTTATCTGGAATATCTTGTTACCTTGCATCTCTATCAGGACTACATTCGGGTTATCTATCACTATGTCAGAGTCCTTTCCCTCTATCACTACCCTACCTGCAGCTATCTCAGTGTTTTTCATTCCCATGCTTTCCATCATTCTCTTCATGGCTCTAGGATCCATGTTTGGAATCATTACCTCACAACGCATAAGATATGGGTATAAACTTATTTATAATATATAGGAGAAGTTAGAGCATGGAAGGCAGGTCAAGGCAGAAGATACCTGGAGGGAAGTTGGTAGAAGTTAGGGTAGAATATGGAGAAAGGATACTTGGGGTGGAGATTGTAGGGGATTTCTTTATGCATCCTGAAGAGGCCCTTGGGAGGATAGAAGATTGCCTTATAGGTATGCGTTCAGGCGAAGCCGAAGGCGCAATGGTAGAGGCGATAAGGAAGGAGGCTGAGAATGCGGGTGTAGAAATGATAGGGATTTCTCCTGAAGCAATTGCAAAGGCAATAAAGATGGCGATCGGATGAAGTGGAGGCTAGTCAAGTTCAGCAAGAACTCTGCATTTATGAATATGAGCATAGATGAAGCTATATTGGAGATGGTTAGGGATGGACTATCTCCGCCTACGATAAGGTTATACGGATGGTCACCAGACGCCGTCTCAATAGGATGCTTCCAAAGCATGGAAGAGGAGGTGAATGTAAAGAGGTGCATGGAGCTTGGAGTGGATTGCGTCAGGAGGATAACAGGTGGAGGGGCAGTTTATCATGATTCTGAAGGAGAGCTGACGTACAGCATTATTGCAAGAGAAGATCTTTTCCCAAAAGGGATCAGAGAGAGCTATAGGGAGATCTGCGGATATGTGGTTAGAGGGCTTGGGAAGATAGGCATAAGCGCAGAGTTTGCGCCTATAAATGATATAGTGACACATGGTAAGAAGATCTCCGGAAATGCGCAGACTAGGAGAGAGGGGGTTCTTCTACAGCACGGCACTATACTTTATTCTTTAGATGTAAGGAAGATGTTTGGCGTGCTTAACGTTAGCAAAGAGAAGATATCCGACAAAATGATTAAGAATGTGGAAGAGCGTGTCACGTCTGTAAGGAGTTATTCAGATGCCTCAATTGAGAAACTCTGTGAATCTATTGAAACTGCTTTTACTGAAGGCAGAGAGTATGATATAGGCAGGGTAAGCAATGAAGAGCTCTCAAAGGCAAACGGGCTGGCAAAGAACAAGTATGGCTCACGCGATTGGAACTTCAGAAGATAGCTTGTTTGTTTTATTTATTGTGGCCTTTATGAAAAATTCTCCTGCTTTATATGAGCTCCTTACGAATGGCCCTGCAGCAGTATACAGGAACCCCATCTCTTTTGCTTTTGCGCCCAAGTATTCAAATTTCTCCGGCCTCACATACTCTACAACTCTTATGTGATTTTTACTTGGCCTTAAATATTGCCCTATGGCTAGGAAGTCCACTCCTGAGCTACGAAGGTCGCGCATTGTTTGCAGAACCTCATCATCTCTTTCTCCAATGCCAAGCATCATCGCAGATTTGGTGTATATGTGGGGATTGAGCTTTTTCGTGTTGCGTAGCACTGTGAGTGATTGCCTGTAATATGCACGCCTATCGCGCACTTCGGCGCTTAACCTTTCTACAGTCTCAATATTGTGCCCTATTACATCAGGGCGTGATGCTATGATAGTTGCAAGGCATTCCTCGCTGCCGCGGAAATCTGGTATCAGTACTTCAACAACAGTGTCAGGGCTCTCTTTCTTGATGGAAGATATGCATTTTGCAAAGTGGCCTGAGCCCTGATCTTCAAGATCATCCCTGCATACGGAAGTTAATACAACGTAATCAAGCTTCCATTCTTTTATAAGCAAGGCAAGCTTTTCAGGCTCTGATACATCTACATTTCCGCCTTTTGCACTCTTTGAAACTGCACAGAACCTGCATCCGCGTGTACACAGATCTCCCAAAAGCATGAATGTGGCTGTGCCTCCGCTCCAACATTCGGACATGTTTGGACAGTGCGCTTCGATGCAGACGGTATGCAGTGATAGATTGGTTATCTGCTCCTTTATCTTTTCATACTTTTCAGTAGATGCAGGTTTTATAGATAGCCATTCGGGTAGCATCTAGATCCATACCTAAATCCATCTGCCCATTTATATATCTGCGCAGAGGCGCATAATAGGCAACTACTAGGATGGTGGGACAGCGAATCCTATGGCCTGCCATTCATTCTCCGTTCCTGACAGGGTTGGCGCAAGCGCATTGCTTCCGTATAAAGAAATATAGCCGAGATTCTGGCTAGTGATGCAGTTGTTGCCATTGTTGCTATAATCATAGCAGTTACCATTGAGGGGCCACCAGCCTACAAGGTTCTGCAGGTCTATCGGCACACCGCTTATCCCTTCAGCGTACATCCGTGTTATTTGCGGCTGCGAGAACGAAGCGTTGTAAATTTGTATATTCGCGATGCTAACATTGTTAAGATGAGCGCCGGTGGTTGCAAGCAAGTCCCAAGTTATGCCAGAGTAGGTTATGCCGCTCTGCGGTTTTGTGTTTTGCTCGGCACCGTCTATGTATGTAGTTATTGTGCTACCGTCAAATGTTGCAGCTGCGTAATGCCATCTCCCCGGAGCATCAGCACTTGCTTTGAATGTATCATAGACTTCCGCCCCGTTACCTATAGTTATGCCTCCGTTGCTGTCTGTCTGGCATGGGAGCAAGAGATTGTAACCTTGATTGAAATTGTGGTTGTTTATGCCTATTGCAGGATAGCATGGAGGGTATGATGGCTCGTAGAACCAGAGGCCTATCGTTAGAGCATTTGGTTCTAATCTCGAGTTTGGCGATACGCCTAGGAATTGATTGCTATAGCCTCCATTTGGATACGCAGATTCTAGATATTTGTTGCCTACCAAGAGCGGCTGTGTGCCCAGGTAGAGTGAGGGCGATGCCTGATTGAAACAGTTGGAAGGCACTGTGCATGAAAGTATGCCAGGTATCGGATAAACAAGGTTTGGAACGCCTGATGGAAAAGCGCTATCTTCTGCAGATCCGTTATATTCTGAGAATGATAGGTAATTAGGGGATCCAGCATTGCCATTATTGCTGTAGTCATTAGTATTTCCATCCAGTGGCCACCAGCCTATGAGAGGTGAATTCTGCGGAGGAGCTCCGCCTATTCCCTCTAAATATAGCGATGCTATCTGTGGACCAGATAAAGCGGAGCTATACAATTGTACATTAGATATCATACCTGGAAAATATGTCTGGTATATATTGCTGCCGCTTACGCTGTTTTGTCCGTCGCCTATCTTTACTTGGGTGAAGCTTATGCTGCTCTGAGTAGGGACCACTGTAGATGCAAAATTTCCATTCACATAGAGGGTTGTGGCAGATGGAGTATATGTTCCGCATATATAATACCACGTGTCAGGCAACGGTAGGTTATAATTTGTCGAGCTGGCTGGAGAACCTAGCCAGAGGTCTATAATGTTTGAATATAGCTCGAAGACACCGTTTCCGCTGTTTATAGATAGGGGCTCAGTGCTAGAGATAGTGTTTCCGCTTAATTTTCCGCTGGGGTTATTGTAGTTGTATATCCATTCACATGCCGTAAATCCTGTCAGAGAGGATTCTGAAAGGGATATTGTTACATTTGAATTGTATCCGTTGAAATTACCAACCTGTGTGGAGGCAGGGCCTTGTGGAGTAGTAGTGTAGATTACATTTGTAGGGATGCCGTTCTGCCCGTTACCGGAGTAATCGTTGGCATTCCCATCTAGAGGCCACCAACCAGAAAGCTCAGAGTCGCTAAGGGGCAGCCCGCTTATCCCTTCCGAATACAGATACTGTACTTGTGAGGAGGATAGTGAGGAGTTGTATACTTGTATGTTGGCAATGCTGCCTGTGAACCACCTATCTGGGGAATTCGCCCATCCCCTCCCTATTGTCATGTTAGAGAATCCCGGAGGCCATAGTGTATTGGGATCGTTAAAGATAAGCACGCCATTCAGGTAGCCGAGCAGGTTGCCCCCATTTCTTATCAATGCTACATTGTACCAGTAATTCGGCATTAGTGTGTTTGAGATCTGATATATAGCATAGCTCGATGGGCTGTTGCCTACTACCGCATAGATTGTGGATGGAGAGCTCTGTTCGAACCTAGGGCCCTGGTTGTTTCCGCTAGATACGAAATTCATATCGAGCGGGTTCTTGTACGATACAATATTCGCAGAGTACATCCAGAAGGATACTGCCCATGATGTGGATCCGGAGTTTATGCTTGGCACGTTTCCTACTGCTATGAAACTGCTGGCTCCGTTGAAATATGGAGTTGTACGGGAATAGCCGCTGAAAGTAAATAGGCCTTCGGGAGAGCTTGTCTGCATGTTATTCTCAGATCTGTTGACATATGATGGGGCATAAGGGGATGCGAAGTAGTAGTTGTTGGATATCTCGGCTCGTAGGTTCCCAATGCTCAGCGTATCCAACCCTGGTCCGTATAACAGCACAGGGTTGCCGCTCTGCATATGGTTTATTATATTGGAGTTGCTGCTGTACACTAGATAAGGGACTGTTGGTGTTCCGCTTACCTGCTGGGTTATGAGCCCTGCGTAATCGTTATAGCATTCGTTACTCAATGTCATCGAGTTGGATATCGCTATTATGAAGTTTGCAGGTACTCCAGAGCATGATGATGCCGTGCTTGGAAGCTGCCATACTGGCGCGTATGCGAAGTTGTTCAGGCTTCCGTACACTGCATATGTGTTTCCTATCACATGTGTTAGGTTATTGATGTTTCCGAACTTTATATCGCGTAGTATTCCATGCTCCGCGTACCAGAGATCTGGAGTCCCGTTGAGATTTATCGATGCGTTTACAGGTATGCTGTATCTGTATACGCTTCCGCTCTGAATTATCTTTATGTTCTCTATATACTTAATGGAGAGAGTGTATGGATTGTACTGGTCAAGTATAGGCTTTGTTTCGTTTATATACAGCACCTGTGCAGTATTGTTGTAGGAGTATAGTATAGAAGAGTTATACGCATTGAATGTGAGGCTGCCCATTCTTGCCTTCATGATGTTTGCCACATGTGATCCGAGTGGCTCTCCGGGAAGCGTTGCATTTGCCATAAGATCATCAAAGGATTCTGAGAGGTTTGTTATAAAGTTGCTTTTTCTCAGAGATGCATTGTACTCGTAGTATGCCAGGGAATAAAGCGCAGCTGATGCGCTTGAATTTCCGAACTGAGATGCGCTGCTGGCGAGATTGCTTTCCATGTTTGCAGATCCTGACGCAAGCGCACTTGTCTGCGCCAGCATGTCAGAATTCAAGTTTATAGTTATGAAGAAGTAAAGTATCGATAACATTAAGACGAAAAGAAGCAGCATCGTAAGGCTCATCAACTGCGCCTTCATGGAACCTCGCATATTCAGTGCCATGAGTAAACACCTATGTCGTACAGATTTGAGGAGGGAGAATATATTACGTTATATGAAGTTCCTGAATTGGCATTTTCAGAGTAGTCGTTTGCATTTCCATTAAGCTGCCACCAGCCGACAAGGCTATGCGTGCTTATCGGGACTCCGGAGATTCCCTCTTCGTATAGCTGAGATATATCCTGCGAGTCTAAAGAATTATTGTATATTTGAACATTTCCGATTGTACCATAGAATAGTGATGTTGCAGTGCCTGGGGCGCCTCTTGCCCCTATTCTTAACTGATTTGTATTTGGAGTTACCGTACCTGTTGCAGGAGTCGTAGTTACAGGGTATCCGTTATAGTAGGCGATGACGTTCGATCCATCATAAGTTAATGCGAGGAAAGAGTATTTGTTTGTCGGGACATAGATATTTGTGCATTCCCAATTCCATCCTGGAATGGCATTATCTATAGCCCAACATAACTGACCGCTTGCACTTAGTGCCCACTCATATTCGTTTTCTTTGTTGAATATTATGCAGTTTTGTGAACCGCACGTGGATAAGCTTGATGGGTTTAACCACGCGGTGAATGTGAAAGATGGAATTGTGCTTGCAACCTCTAAACTTTTTGAATCGGATATTTGCACATAGGCATTGCCATTGAATTGTGCCGCGTAGGTAGATAGTGGCACAATTGTACTTGCATGTGATATAGAATATGAGCCGCGCAGCCCAACAGGCGTATAGTTTGCGGGCGTATATGATACATCGACAGGGTACCCGGGTGCGCTTCCTGCATAATTGTTAGAATCGCCGGTTAGAGGATACCATGCCTTTATTCCTGCGTTTTGCAGGGGATTTCCCTGTATCCCTGATTTGTATAGCTGGTTTATCTGGGATGTTGTTAGGTTTATATCGTAAAGCTGATAATTTGCAAGCTGCCCTTGATAGTTGGCTCCTGAACCGCAGTTGGTTGAATCAGGAGTGCCAAGCGTGTAGTACATGCTCTCTGTTCCGCCTGAAGGAACTGAGCGCTGGATATAATTCCCTGCCATAAAATTTCCATTTATGTAGCCCGAATAGTTTAACACGCCGCCATAATAAGTTCCTACCATTGTTATATCGCTCCATTTGTTCATTGGTATTTTCCCTATGTTTAGGCATTGGCTGCCGGTTACGGGCCAGACGCTAAGCGTTACATTTGCATTGACGAGGTCTATCCAACTATCGTGCCAGAGAACATTTGGAGATTGCTGTCCTAGCTCGTCAACTATAATGCCGTTTCCTGAAGTAGGATATGCCCAGATATTTATGGTGAAACTTTGCGCTGCGTTATCCATCCATTGGAATCCAGATCCTTCTAGCATATACCCAATGCCATTAAATGTGGCAACACGCATTGCAGGGGCAAAAGATCCATTTATTGATATTCCGTAATTATCCATATTCATTACAGAATCCACCAATGCTGTTGCGCAACCTCCCTCATTGTTTATGATCATACTTGCTGCAGCTGTCAGTACCGATGAAGAAGGCTTTGCATTGCATGCGCCAAGCGCTGTCAGATTGTTTCCAGTAGGTGTATAAAGCCTGCCGTATGCAGGTGTTATTGAGGATCCATATTGATACGGCAATTGGACATGCCATTCTATGTTTCCAGTACTGATGTTTTGCGCAACTATATTGTTTCCAGTGGACCACAGGGTATATACATCAGGGCCGGATATGACAGGCGAGCCGGTTGCGCTGCCATATGGAATTGTTTTGGACCAGATCAGGGTATTTGAAGTCGAAACTGCATATATTGAATTTGACGTCTGGAATATTACAGATTGGCCATTATTTGCCACTCCGGTTATTGTGTTGCTGGTTCCTATGCAGAAAGCAGGGTTTCCATTTGAATGCCAGGCGCATCCAACATTATTCTTTCCAAAGAAGATCAGATTTGAGAATGTGCTTAAAGCAGTGGGCTGCGAGCCAAGGGGAGTCCACCACGCGCATGTTGCAGAGTTGCCCACCAGAGAGATCAGCCCGAGTATATCTGAAGTAGAAGTAGTGAAAGCAATAGATCCATTTACAGCCGCGATTGATGATGCTGGCTGGCCATTGTTGCATGGGTCAGGGAGGCTCCATGCTAGCGTGCCGTTTGAAGCATAGAATGCAAGGATATCATCGGATGTAGAGAACCCTGCGACTATTTTTCCTTCATAGCCAATCTTTACTGTTGTCTCGCCTCCATATTGCGTTATTGGGGTACTCCATACAAGACCTCCGTTGTAAGCGTTAAGCGCAGTGAGATAATCGGATGAGCCTGTGCTGTTTGATATTATGACCATACCCTCGTAGACTGTCATGTAACCGGGAGATGATGTTGGGAAATTGATATGCCAGATGAAGCTTCCTGTGGAGCCGTTGAGTGCATAAACGACATTGCCAGTAGCGAAATAGAGGTTACCGTAGTCTGCAAATATTCTGGTTGTTATAGAGGAATTGAGGTATGATGTAAAGGATATCGAAGGGGGTATAATGCCGCCTTTTGTAGCGCCGCTGCCCATTGCATCTTTGGCATACATTGGCCATGTGCCAGACGAGCCAGAGGCCATTGAAGTTATGTTCTGCGCTATGGGGTTTCCAGTTAGAGAGGCAATGGTAGCAGAGAGTAGTGTATTAAGTATGCCTTGCGAATCTGAAGCAGGAGTTATGTATGACGATGAAGGGACATATTGGAAAAAGAGTAATATTGATATTGCTACTCCGGCTATTATCAGCGCAAAAATCGCATCTGTGGTAAAGACTACTGCCTTCATCCTATCCGTTTACTATTTATCTCTATGTTTTTATTTGTTGCTCTTTAAGATTGTGAGGTGTTGGATCACTTTTTGATGCCAAGATGTGGAAGTATCTCGCGCAGGTCTTTTTTCTCTATCACTACATCTGCCGCTGCGCGCACCTTCTCCTTGTAGCTGTTAAACGCAATCGCAAGCCCTACTCTTTCGAAAACAGCCATATCATTCACATCATCTCCAACATAGGCGCATTCCTTCATACCCACCTTATTAAGCTGCGCTAGGTACTTCACGAACTTCACCTTATCTTTGTAGTCGGTTGCCAGGAGCTTCCAATCCTTCAATATGCCATTTTCATCGAATTTGAAATCGCAGTGCGCAAGAGTGTCATCGATTCCAAGCTCGATTTTGGCCCTCCTGGCAAGTGCGCCAAAGCTGCCGCTTACTGCGCTTGTCACAATATCATTCCTGCTTAGCGTTGAGACTGTCTCTACTGCTCCGGCCATGAATTTGCGTGAATTTATGACCTCCTCGAATGTTTTTTGATCGAGTCCTTTTGCTTTGAGCACGCAGCATGCTGCTTCAGTCCATTCGTTGTACGACCTGAAGCCCTTCCTCATGTAGAGCTCCTTGAGCCTCTCATGCAGGTCATATATGTCCAACCTTTCGAAGAGGCTGTCCCACGAGCTGGCTGCCACGTTGTCTTCCCTGCGGGCAATCTCAGGCTTCTCAAAAATCACCCCATCTATATCGAAGATGACTATCTTGTATTGCATGATGATAGTTGGATGGAAACTAATAAGAATTTGCCAGATAGGAGAGACGCAGCCAGAAGAATAGCTATTTATTACTGAAGATGCAAATTGATTATAGTGTTCCTATGCTTAAGGTTGCGATGTTCGACCTTGACGGTGTGGTTTTTCAGAGCCCAAGCACATGGGAGAGAATATTCGCAGATTTAGGATTGCAGGATTTGCACGATAGGCTCGAAGGTAGATTCCAGAGAGGAGAGTTTAGGTCATACTTAGATTGGTCCACGGCTGCGTTGGAGGAGATAAAGGCTGCGGGGCTTAAGAAAGATGCATTCGATGCGATAATAAATGAGAGGCAGTTGTCAAAGGGAGCGAAGGAGACTTTTGAAGCCTTGGGAAAATGGGGCATAAAGACTGCTGCCATAAGCGGCGGATTTGTGGAGCTTGCAGAAAGAGCGAGGATGGAGTTAGGGATAGACTACGCATTTGCGCATGTTAGGATGGGATTCGGCAAGCGTAGCAATATGCTTGAATCGTGGAATATGTATGAAACTGATTATTCTGACAAGCTTGTGGTAGCAAGATTTGTATCAAAGCTTTACTCTGCAGATATGAGCGAATGTGCATATGTAGGGGACGGGCTTAATGACATTCCAGTTTTCAGGGAGGTTGGCATGGGTATTGCTTTCAACAGCAGGAAGGAAGAGGTAAGGAAAGCGGCACATACAGTGGTAGACGGAGATAATCTATCAGATATACTGCTGCATTTGGGGTTGAAGCGTATAAAGAGAGGCGTTTCACCTGATACGGAGGCTATGAAAGACCTTGGAAGGCGGGCAAGGCCTTTAGGTGTAAAGAAGGCGAGGAATAAGGTATCGTAGCGTTGATGTGCTGCGTAGATTTTTTAAGAAGATAAGTAGATATATTGCATATGAGGATTGTTTCGCTTCTTCCAAGTGCTACAGAGATGCTCTATCTTCTTGGGCTTGATAATATGCTTCATGGGGTAAGCTATGAATGTGATTATCCTGTCGAGGCAAGGTCAAAGGCGATAGTAGTAAAGCCACGCATAAACACTGAAGGTAAAACGCAGGGAGAGATAGATAGCGAGGTTTCATCTTTCATGAGAGAAGGGAAGCAGCTCTATATGGTAGATATGGAGGCAATACGCAGCATAAAGCCAGACATAGTCATAACGCAAGATCTCTGTGATGTCTGTGCCATATCGATGAAGGATGTTGTAAAGGCTACTGAAGACCTCTCGAAGGAATGCGAAGTTATCTCTATGCAACCGAAGAGCATAGGGGAGATGCTCGATGATATTATCAGGATAGGCAAGGCTTGCAGAGTTGAAAGAAAGGCAGAGGAAGAGGTCGCAAAGCTTAGGGGCAGGATAGAGGCGGTAAAGAGGAGGGCAAAGGAAGCAGGTAAGATACCAAGGGTTTTCTGCGCTGAGTGGTATGATCCAATATATGCATCAGGACACTGGATTCCTGAGATGGTTAGAATTGCTGGCGGGATAGACAGCCTAGGATGCGAAGGAGGATATTCCAGAGTGATAGAGTGGAAGAAGATTGTAGAGTATAGCCCAGAAGTGATGGTGATGATGCCATGCGGCTTTGATGTGGGCAGAGCGATAGCAGATATGTGGATGATAACCAGAAATGAAGGTTGGAATGGCCTTGATGCCGTACGCGATGGCAGAGTTTATGCTGCTAATGGATCATGGTATTATTCAAGGCATGGGCCGCGGCTGATTGACGGACTGGAGTATCTTGCAAAGATGATACATCCGGAGGTTTTTGGAAGCGAGCTGCCTGAAGAAGCTGCGGTAAGAATAACCGATGGCAGAATAAGGGGAGCCAACCTATTTGCCATGATGCCGTATGAGAAGCAGCAACTTCTGGAATAAGAAGGTATTTATTCGTTTGCGCATATAATTCTTCTATCTAATTAGGTAGCTCAGTGTTTTGATGGCTAAGGAAAAAAGCGATAAGGAGAGGAAGGAGGCAAGCATAATAAGAATTGCAGGCAGGGATATTAACGGAAGGTATAGGATAGTGAGGGCGCTGACGCAGATAAAAGGAATAGGGCAAAATATGGCATTTGCTATGGCCTTAGTCTATAGCCAGAAGTACGGCGTAAGCAGTGAAGTAGAGATAGGATCGCTTACTGATGAACAGCTAGCCAATCTTGAAGGCGTTATAAAGGAGCCATGGAAGGGAGGCATACCGCTCTTTCTGATGAACAGAAGGAAGGATATGGGTACAGGGGCGGACATCCACTTGGTAGGGACTGATCTCACGGTGCAGGTAAGGCAAGATATAGAGCACGATATAAGGATACAGACATGGAGGGGATTCAGGCACCAGTATGGGCAGAAGGTAAGAGGACAAAGGACAAGGTCCACAGGAAGAACTGGAGCAACAATAGGGGTCATGAAGAAGTCAGTGCAGGCACTTGCAACTGGACAGGCAAAGGCGCCGGAAGAGAAGCCTAAAGAAACGAAGTGATCTGAATGGGAGCACCAAGAAGAAACAGAAGGAAGTACGAGAAGCCTTCTTCTATATGGAATAAGCAGAGGATAGAGGAAGAGCACAAGCTCAAGGAGAGCTACGGGCTTAAGAACCTGAAGGAGCTCTGGAAAGCGACAAGCGAAATAAGAAGGGTAAAGAGGAATGCCAGGGATGTGCTCTCTGGGAGGAGCTCAGCGAATACAGGGTCAGATATCATAGCAAGGCTTTCTAGATTCAACATAGTTAAAGAAGACGCGATAGCTGACGATCTCCTTGTACTTAAACCAGAGGCGATACTTGAGAGAAGGCTGCAGACAATAGTATACAGAAAAGGCATGTCGAAAAGCATCAAGCAAGCAAGGCAACTGATAGCGCATGGATTCATATCGATCAGCGGCAGAAGGGTAAAATCGCCAGGATACCTGGTAAGCAGGGCAGAGGAAGGCAACATAGGATATTACAAGCAGATAAAGATTGAGACACCGCCTCCTGCTGCAGAAGCCCCGCAAGTTGAGGATGCGAAGGAGGGAGAAGGAGAGGCTGCGTAAGATGGCAAAAAAATCAGTAAAAGGCAGGGAAAAGCCTAAACAGCAGGAGCAGAGCAAGACAGAGCAGCAGGTAAAGAAAGGGGAGCATTCCTACGAGGAGGAGGTAGCTCAGGCGCAGGAGAAGCACAAGCAGAAGGGCACAAGATGGGGAGTAGCGCATATCTTCTCATCCAAAAACAACACGATAATAACGCTTACAGACCTTTCAGGCGCGGAGACAGTCGCGGTAGGAAGCGGGGGCATGGTAGTTGACGCTGACCATGAGGAAGGATCGCCTTACGCAGCCACGCAGGCAGCTTACAAGGTCGCATCCAAGGCTATTGAGAAAGGAATAACGCATATAAACATAAAGATAAGGGCAACAGGAGGCCATGGATCGAAGACTCCGGGACATGGGGCACAGTCAGTTGTGAGGGCATTGGCCAGGAGCGGGTTTAAGATAGGAAGCATAGAAGATGTAACTCCAATACCGACAGATACTACTAAGAGACCTGGAGGTAGAAGGGGAAGGAGAGTCTGAAACTGCATATGCCCGAGTATTCTTCTTTGATCTAGCGTAGATGCGCATGCCTATTGCATATATCCAGCTTGCAGGTTTGAATGTTAAGGATTGTAGAACTGCAGGTAGATTGAGTTGGATACAGTAGCGAATGTTCCTGTAACCAGAACATTTCCAGGATTTTGCCTTGAGATGTATACTGTGGCATTTCCATTTGAGTTCGTGTTCTCATATTCAGTGGATATCTCAGAAGGCGCCCTCTCTGCGCTAAACTCCACCGTAGCGCCTCCTAGAGGATACCCAAATATTTCAACAGTTGCTACTACAGGATAATTGCTCAGTCCGGCAGGTACACGCGTTGCTTGCGCGCTCAGATGGACTGATGGCTGTAGAGAGGCTATTGGGCCAGAGCTAACTTTTGCAAAGAATGTCCCAGTATATCTCTGAAGTACGGTGTTAGAACAGCTCCCGGATAGCTCAGTGCAGGTATAGGCAGTTAAATTAATCGAACCGCTCTCAGTATGGCCCCCTGCTGCGCTTCCGGAGAGTATCATGGTGCATAGGATGCTTCCTCCAGGAAGCACATAGTCAGGTATGCATGTAGCTGATGCAGAGCCTGCATTGCTCGTGTTTATGCTTATCATCACATTCTCCACAGGGTATTCCTGTGAATTTGAGAGGAGAAGGGAAGACTCGGTTATCGTATTTGAATTTATAAGTATGGCCTTGCAGGAAAGGCCAGAGGAGATAGTGCATGAATAAGGGGGAATGTTGGCAGGCGCGAGCGCAAATACAAAGAGTAGTACTGCAGCTATTACGATTACAAGTATAGCCCAGCCATATACGGTAAGGAATTCCACCGTTGATTGGATAGGCATCTGGCACATGCAGGCATGATCCTCTTTGTTTCCCACGCAATACGCTCTCTGTAATTATTTATATTACTTGCCATAAAGCTCTGCAAACATGGCCTTAAGCAAGGAGCATCTTCTTTGTGAATAGCTGCACATAACCATTATATACCAAAAAAGGATAAAGTTGTATGTGGCAGATATGCACTCTACGCATTTTATTATACGCGATAGAGATGGAAAAACACTCGGCACGATAGGTGCAAGTTCGCTGAGCCATGCCCTGCCATCCCCAAAGGCAAGCAAGTACGAGAAGATGGTAAAACGCTCGTTGCTCACTGAGGTGGCTAGGTGCGAGCAGAATGGAGTGAACCTGAAGGTATGGGACAATGCTGTCTTCCTGCACCTGGCAAGGGGAAGAGGATGGAAGCCAGATTTTATCACAAATAGGACAATAGAAGGCAAGATTGTTGTTTTCGAGCCGCACGGGGGCAGATATCTCCAAAACCATGCAAGGGCATTAGATTACCTTTCCAAAATCAAGGAGGCTGCGGAGAGATATGGATTATACACTGTGTTGATCTCACATATTGTAAAAGGCGATTTGGAGAGAATAATAGCCCCATTCGAGACAACACGGACAAACCGTGGGAATAGGAGATACTTCAATATGGATTCGCTTGGCGCAGGCAGGGAGTTGCTCTCTGGATCAGCTGCCAGGTATGTATGCGTAATACAGTGCAAAGGCGGCAGGATAGTTTTGGATAACTTGCTTCCAACAATCGTAGGAAATTCAGTTGAGTATCCAGGGAATCCTATAGAAAAGCTGACTGCTGAATCTGCAAGCTTTGCATATCGCTACAACAGGCAGTTTAAAGATGCACCACGTGCTGCGATCAATATAGCTTTAAACAACCTCCGTTTGAACAGATATTAAAGCTTAAGGCTAATCTAAATAAATTTGTAGGGTTTATTGCCATCTGCTCCGGTTTCAGAAGAGCTTACTATCTCTTTACTTTAGCCAGTGCGCTGAATATGGCGTTAGATTCAGCATATCCTATGCCATCCTCCTTAAGCTTTACTGCAGCTGAAGAGATCTGTCTATCGAATATAGCTAAGTAATGTAGCTCGCTGGCAGTTGGTACTTGGTTAAGGCTGCCATGTCCTGGAGTTTCTTCAGTTTCTATTACTGCTCGGGCCCCATCTGCAAGAAGGAAGGCGATGTTTCCTGCCTCTTCGTAATTTATGCCTCTGTTATTCAAAGCTCTCTGAATAATTACATCCTTCTTGTTTAGAGCTTCCAGCGTCTGTTGCTGTGCAGGAGTGAAAGTAGCATTGGGATTATTGAATCCTGGCACTGCTGTTTCTTCCATTGCTATCTCTCCATCAGCAGCTAACAACTGATCTTTGTTCATGCTAGCTGCAGTTTGACTTGTTATTGCTGTTAAAGGAACAACTGCCTCCTGTGAAACTGTTTTGGTATTAGCGTTTTCCTGCTGCTGTTTCGCTTTAGGCGCAGGGCTTGCAGTATATTTAGCAGGCGCGATAGGTGTAGCATTCATATCTTCATTAATCTGCACCTTTGGAGTTGTAGCTACAGCGGGCTTATTTGTTTGACCATTATCCTGTTTTATGGTCACTGCCTTAGGGCCGCTAGGCATAACAACTGTATATCTTTCTGTAGCTTTGAGGCTGACGTTACCACTGGCTCCAGTTTGATCCGCTTGTAACGTAGCAGAAGTTTGTGCTGGCATTGAGACATGCCTTGCATTTCTGTCCCCTGTTACTGCAATTAGAGTAGCTGCGATAGCTCCAATGGCTATGCTTTTATTAATCCAGCCGTGTAGACTTTTCTTCCTCTGCAGCCTCTTCCTTTTCGCCCTAGATGGAAGGCCAGTTCCTGCTTCGGTCACTTTCTGATGATTGTAGCCTGAGCTGTCCTTTGGCAGTAGCGGTGCTGTTTCCTTAACAGCTGCCACTGCAGGTCCATCTTCTGATACACCAGATATTGTTTTCACTGCAAGTATCGGCTTTCGCTTTGCTGACATATATAATGCTACTCCTGCAGCTGCCAATCCTACTCCTAACTCCTCGATTGTCTTAAAGGTTATTCCCTGCGGCACTATTGGAACAGCATTTCTGACGTACATACCTATCTTATCATCAAACAATGCGCTTGCTGCTCCAGCTGCGAGCACAACACCTCCAATTACTCTCTTCCAGTAATTAGGAGGCACTTCACGCAAAGTGTATTCTACCTTCTCAGTAGCAGGGTTAGCAGAGGGATTAACTCTGCTTTCTTCGCTTTGTTTCTTTGGCAGGTTTGCTGCTCTTTCGCATGCTCCTGCATTCTGTACTGCGACTGCCCCATTTGAAACCTGGCTTTCTTGTGAGCCACTGCTTACGTCTTCACTGCGCTCCGCACTCTTGAGATCTTTAACTGCCAATAAAGGTGCATCTTCTGTCTGCGAAAGCTGGCTGAAGGCCTGGCCAAGTATCCTTTTTGAGTATGTATATCTCTCAGGAACGCCAAGATTCATCTCTCTTGCGACTTTATCTGCGTTTTCCTGCATCACATTTTTAATCTCTTCCTTTGAATCGCTTTCAATATTCTTAAGGCTGCCGAGATCGTACTTGTTTACTTTTCCACCGTAAAATTCCTGCTGTATTTTATTTACCAGTTTATAAAGATCTTCCCTTGCCGTCTTTACCTCTTCTGACCTTTCTGCAGAAGCTACATTTTCGAAACTTCTGCTGTTCTTGGAAACAGTAACTATCTGAAAATTTATTCTATTTACCTCTTCTTGTGTAGGGAGTGATATAGGGCCTTTAGGTTTTACTTCGGGATAGAACATTGCATTCAGACTATCTCTGATCTTTCCTATGTCCTTCTTTATGGCAGAAGAAGCCATTACCTCTGGGGCTGCAAATACACGGGGCATAATACGACCTTTTATTTAAGTAAACTTAATTAATTTTCTCATTTATAAATTTAACTAATAGTAAGAGGAACATTTAAAAAGCCTAAGAAGTTACCAGTAGATACTAAATGTGCAATGTTGCTCAGCGAATACTGCCAGAGGCAGTGTAACGAAACAGGTGTTTCAGATATTTAATGGCACATGGCCTGCAGTAAGCTTAATAAACCCTTTTGGATAAATAATTCTGGTGCTTTAATGGCAACCGCTAGCTCTTAGTGGCAGTGTTTCGAGAGCTACTATTGCTTGATGAGATACATAACTTAGAGCAGAGGCACCGCACGTGAGATTGCAAATGCTGCAATTGATTTGAGTGGAAGCGAGCTTGAATAATTTTAAGCCACCTAGAGGATGGCTTGGCTCTGGCAGCGATAAAGACCGTGGCAAGCTGCGATAAGCCTGGGGTAGCCGCATGTCAGGCTCTGAACCCAGGATAGTCTTTTGCTCCATGAATAGTGGCGCATGCATACGCGGGGAATTGAAATATCTTAGTACCCGCAGGAGAAGAAAGCGAAAGCGATGCCGCAAGTAATGCGAATGAAAGCGGCGTAGGGCAAACCGAATTGTGCCGTGCGAACGGCATCAGATGTGGTGCAGCTTTTAGACTGGCTCTGTGAGCTCAATGCGCTGGAAAGCGCAGCCATAGAGAGTGACAGCCTCGTGAGTTAAACCGAGTCAGTTGTGCTGTGTAAGAGTAGCTCGGCCTAAGTATGTCGAGCGAATACGGGGGCATTAAACCCCAACCCTAAATATTGGCCAGAGACCGATAGCGAACAAGTAGCGCGAGCGAAAGCTGAAAAGAACCCACGCGTGTGGGGCTGAAAAGATCTGAAACTAGGTGGTTACGAGAAGGCATGGCGCGGAAGGAATGATAGCCGCAGAAGCGAAGGTGCGAGAGCACAGAGCGATGCGGAAGGAACAGTGTCATGTCTTTCTTCTCGAAGCAAGAGCCAGGGAGTGTATGGGTGTGGCAAGCCGAAAGGCGTAGCGAAAGCGAATGCGCGCAAGCAATGAGGCGCAGGGTATGAAAATGCCTTAGTCACTCTTATACGACCCGAAGCCATTGTGATCTACGCGCGGCCAGGACGAAATCGGGTTTGTGCCCGACGGAGGTCCGCAACCAATTCTGGTATATCCGACTGGGTGAGCTGCGGGTAGGGGCGATAGACCAATCGAACATGGCAATAGCGGGTCCCCTTCGAAGTATATTTAGTATAGCCCCGGGCGAGCTTGCACATGAGGTAGAGCTACCGATTGGAAGTTATGGAGTCGAAAGGCTCCGTCTTCCTCTCAAACTCCGAATGCATGTGCTGCGTAGACCCCGGGAGTCGGCTGCATTGGGTAAGCTAGTGCAACGAGACTTGAAAGGGAGTGACCGTGGTTAAGGTCCCCAAATCCTAGTTGAGTGTATTGAAGGACGGCATGATCTCAGACAGTCGGGAGGTAGGCTCAGAAGCAGCCAGCCTTTAAAAAACGCGTAATAGCGTACCGATCAAGATCGTGTTATCCGAAGATGGACGGGGCTAAACTAGGTACCGAGACCACGGCATGCGAAAGCATGGGTAGAAGGGTATGCTGTGCGGCAAGAAGCGCGGCCGTGAGGTCGCGTAGACCGGCACAGCAGAGAAAATCCTGGTGTTAGTAACAGCAAATAAAGGTGAAAATCCTTTACGCCGAAAGCACACGGTTTTCCTTGCGATGATCGTCAGCTGGGAGTTAGCCGATCCTAAGCAGACAGCCAATTACTAGTCTGCAAAAGGGAAGCCTGTTAATATTCAGGCGCCTAGTACGTAGGCGTGGCAACACAAGGCGTATTTCTGAAGCTTGGGGATAGGCCTGAAACGAGGTGCAAATAGCTGCGGAGTCTCATTATGAGGAGAAGCAGCCAAATGAACCAAATATGGCTGAGTTCCTGAGCCAGTGAAAAGGGAATACGCATCGATCGTACTAGATCGTACCTAGAACCAGTACAGGTGCTGCTGGCCGAAAAGGCCAAGGCGTGTCGGGAGAACCCGGGTTAGGGAAATCGGCAAAATAGTGGCGTAAGTTTTCGACAAGCCATGTCTGCGCTTAGTAAGCGCAGATAGCATTATCAAGGGGGGAGCAACTGTTTATCAAAAACACAACTCACCGCAAAGCCGTAAGGCTTAGTACAGTGGGTGACGCCTGCTCACCGCTAGTAAGCGAAACCCCGTTTCAACGGGCCTAAGCACTGGCAAAGAGCGGGAGTAACTCTGACTCTCTTTAGGTAGCGTAATACCTCGTCACTTAATAGGTGACTTGCATGAAGGGCGTAATGTCTCCCCCACTGTCCCGACTCGGGACCTGGTGAACTCACTACGTGGTGTACATGCCACGTTCTCTCAGTGGGTAGCGAAGTCTCCATGAAGCTTGACTATAGCCTGTTGTTGTTGCGTGATGAGTGATGCATAGCGTAAGTGGGAGCGTCGAAGCATGCGCTGCGGTGCATGTGGAGCGGCAATGTAACACCACTCTTCGTTTATTACGCAACTCACTTTATTAGGAAAGCAGCAGGTGGATAGTTGGACTGGGCGGTTGCTTTCGATAAAGAAACGAAAGTGACCAATGCTCTGCTTAGGTGGGTTGGGAACCCACCGTAAAGCATAAAGGCAAATGCAGGGCTGACTGTATCCTGAAAAGCGTGGGATGCAGACTGGAAACAGGGGCTTAACGAACTCTGGATGCCCTTTTAATGGGGCACCATGCTGTCAAAAAAGTTACTCTGGAGGTAACCGGTTCGTGGCGGGTGAGAGTTCACATCGACCCCGCCGTTTGATACACCGATATGGGCTTAGGTTATCCTGGCGGTGCAGGAGCCGCCAAGGGTTGGACTGCTCGTCCATTAAAAACCTACATGAGCTGAGTTCAGTACGTCGCGAGACAGTACGGTAGCAACTACTGAGAGTGT
>JAJYXO010000018.1 GCA_021801765.1 Microcaldota archaeon
GAGATAGTTTCCGTAGTAAACGAGAGGCAGGAAATCACATACAACGAGCTAAAGGGCTTTGCAGCAGAGAGGGGCATAAGCGAGGAGACTCTCAAGAAGGGCCTCACTGGCCTTGAAAAGGCCAGTGCGATAGCATCCAGAAGCAGCGGTGGAATTCTTACATACTACATACTGCAGGATATGCTTGCCCTAAGGCGCATAATGATAGTGGAGGATGACAAGAACATAAACAGCCTAATGGCTCTCTCCGTAGGCAAGGGGTTCAACGTAACGCAGATGTACGATGGCTCAGAGGCTCTATCCAAAATAAGATCAGAGAAGCCTGACCTCATCGTACTAGATCTTATGCTGCCAGGCGCTGACGGGTTAGAAATATGCCGTTCAATAAAGACAGACCCTAATCTCTCTAATGCAGTAGTGATAATAGTCAGCGCAATGGATGCCACTTCAAACAGGTTCAAAGGCATAAAGTACGGTGCAGACTATTACATAAAGAAGCCCTTCGACCCATCTGAACTGCGAACTCTGGTCACAATCTTCCTGAAAAAGAAGGGCAAGAAGTTTGATCCATTGATAGACCTTCCAAACGAGGAGAAGATATCGGATGCTATAGAACGCGCAGCGCAAGAAGGCAACAGCTCATATGAAATAGGCAGGCTAAGAGTGGAAGGGATTGCAGGTTTTGCAGATAGGTTCGGCGCCAGCTCAGGAGTCACCATTCTTCGGCTTGTTTCCCAGTTGCTTCAGGACAAAGCCAAGGAAGTCGGCGGCAACATATTTGTAGGCTTCTTAAACAGCGAGGATTTCGTAATAGCAGGTAACAGCCAAGGCGTCAAGAAGGCAAGCGATTCGCTAAAATCCGAATTCAGCGCTGTCCTCCCGTTCGTTTATCAGAGCGAAGGTTACAAACCCATAGAGCTGGGCATAGAGGATGTATATGGCGCAGAAAAGCCAAAGCTAAATCTCACCTACACTCCTATAAGCATGGAGCTGATAATGAAGAGGAGAGCTGAGATAATAAAGAACAAAGAGGGAAAGGGCGCGGAGAAGGACATAGGATCCTATACTTATGAGGAGCTGAGACATATGCTAGGGAGTGACAATCTCGACATAACAATAACAAGGGATCCGAATGGCATAAGGCTCTCTGTAGGTAAAAGCGGGTCAGGAAAATAATCTGCAGGCCAAGCATTACTTTTTTGACTTCCTGACCTTCTTGCCCTCAGGTCTCTCCTTATGCGGCTTCTCCTCAAGCAGGCTAAGGACGTGCGATTCGTAAGCAGGCCTGTCATCACCAACGTTCTGCAGGGCTTCGCTCTGTATCGTGCTCTTCTCCAGGAGCTCATTTATCTGCTGCGTCTTGATGAGCGCCTTCAACCTCTCGGCACTCCTGCTTTTCTTAGCCATTCCACCAACAAGTTAGAGATAGTTATTTATACATAATAATATAAAGTAATATGCTATTTCTGGGTGCAATCTTGATAGAGCAATGCAAAGAGCCATTCAGCAAAGAGGATAGCCTAGAATCACTCAATGTCTTCGTTAGGAAGTGGTTTGAGGGAAAGTACGGTGGTCCTACTCCTCCTCAGAGGTACTCATTCAAACTAATCAAGGAGAATAGGAGCATGCTTATAACAGCCCCGACAGGCAGCGGCAAGACCTTCTCTGCATTCATGGGAATACTCAGCGGGTTGATGAACATGTCCATGGAAGGAAAGCTCGAAGAAAAGGTCTATTGTATATACGTTTCTCCTCTCAGAGCTCTGAATAACGATGTATATAAGAATCTCATAGGTCCGTTGGAGGAGATATATTCGGGCATAGGCATAGATATAAGGAGGATAACTGTCGGGATCCGGACAGGAGACACCACGCAGAAGGAGAGGCAGCGGCAGGTCATGCATCCTCCAAACATACTTGTCACTACCCCTGAGAGCCTTGCAATAATGTTAAACTCGCCAAGGTTCGTGAAGAGTTTCTCAGAAGTAAAGTACGTTGTCATAGACGAGCTGCATGAGCTGGCAAACAACAAAAGGGGCGTTCATCTCTCGCTCTCCTTAGAGCGACTCGCTGACATTGCAGGTTTGGATTTTGTTCGCATTGGCCTCGGGGCAACGCTCTACCCATTGGATGAGGCCGCAAGGTTCCTCGTAGGTTACAAAGGAGCGCTTGAGCGGGATTGCAGCATAGTGGATGCCACGTGGGACAAAAAAATGCAGTTTATTGTGAAAAGCCCTGTCAAGGACATTATAAACGCCAGCGACGCGAGCATAGAGAAGTCGATATATGCTATGATAGATAAGATAATAAAAACTAACAAAACAACGCTGGTTTTCACCAACACCCGCAGCGGCACAGAAAGGGTAGTCTACAACCTCTCCAAACGATTCGGCTACGGTGAGGATTCAATAGCTGCGCACCATGGCTCGCTCTCCAGGGAAATAAGGCTAGGGGTAGAGGATATGCTGAAGAAAGGATCGCTAAGATGCGCAGTTTCTTCTACAAGCCTGGAGCTTGGCATAGACATAGGCACTATAGACAATGTTGTGCAGATAGGCTCACCGAAAAGCGTTTCAAGAGCTGTCCAGCGCATAGGACGAAGCGGTCACAGCTTCATGGATGTGGCTAAAGGGGAGGTGGTGGTAACCAACAGGGATGACCTAATAGAATGCGCTGTGATGCTAGATGCAGCAAAAAAGAGGCATCTCGATGCCTTTTCAACGCCAAAAAACGCGCTTGATGTATTGGCACAGCATATCCTGGGAATGGCAATTAGCAGGGAATGGAAAGTCAGCGAGGCGTACAATCTGGTGCGCCAGTCATATCCATACCATGACCTCAGCCTCTCAGACTTCAAGTCCCTTCTCGACTATCTATCTGGCAAATATGTTGGTCTTGAGAGCAGGAGGGTTTATGGAAAGATATGGTATGACTCTGAAAAGGAAATATTTAGGAGCAGAGGCGGCGCAGCGCGGCCCATTTATTATCTCAACATAGGCACTATACCTGACGAGGTTGCAATAGATGTCATGACAAAGGATGAGAAGTGGATAGGCAGCATACAGGAGGAGTTCATGGCAAGGTTGAAACCCGGCGATGTCTTCGTCTTGGCAGGAAAGCCAATAATGTTCGAGTTTTCAAGAGGAATGAAGTGCTTCGTGACAGATGCAAGAGGAATGGCGCCAACAATACCTCCTTGGATCTCAGAACAGCTTCCGCTGACTTATGACCTTGCGATTGAGATTGGGAGATTCAGGCGCTCAATGGCAAGCGCAGTGAAAGGATCCATGGGCGCTACATCCAAAGCAGCAACTGCACTTGTCAAAGGGAAGATGAAAGCAAGCAAGGCGGCTAAGGAGATACTCGATCAGATGCCCATTGATTATAACTCTAAGGAATCGATAGTGAGGTACTTCGCAGAGCAGCTGTTGATAGCAGGGCATGTCCCGAATGACAAATCCATGCTTATAGAGATTACTGAAGACGACAAGGAGGAGAGGCAACTTGCCATCTTCCACAGCCTTTATGGAAGACGCGTAAATGATGCCCTATCAAGAATATTTGCAATATTGATAGGCGACATAAAGAGAGAGGATATAGGAATGAACATCTCTGATAATGGCTTCATACTATTCACCGGAGAAGGATCCAAGATAAGGAAATCCGAAATAGAGAAGGCAATAAACATGCTCAATTCAATAGATGCAGACTCCCTTCTTAGAGAGAACATAGCCCGCACAGAGCTTATGAAAAGGAGATTCAGGCACTGTGCAGCGCGAAGCCTTATGATCTTGCGCAACTACATGGGAAGAAAAATGAGCGTAAGGAGGCAGCAGGTTAGCGCACAACTGCTGCTTAAGGCATCTGCAGAACTGGGAAATGACTTTCCTGTGATAAAAGAGACATATAGAGAGATACTCCAGGACATGATGGACCTGCCTACTGCAAAGAAAGTTATAGGCTCTATGCTCTCAGGCGATACATCTTACATAATAATAGAGACGAAAATCCCATCTCCATTTTCCCATAACCTGATAACATTTGGAGAAGCTGATGTGATAATAATGAAAGACAGAAGGAAGAGGATAAGGGAGCTGCATAAACAGGTACTATCCAAAATAAGGGGCATGGCCTATGCTCATAAGTAAAGGCGTAGAGATAATCGACGGGCTACCAATCCTTTACCTTAAAAAAATATCTGCGATAGCCTGCACCGACCTCCATCTGGGTTATGAGGGTGTGATGGCAGACAAAGGGACGTTTGCTCCAAAAGCGAATCTCAACGGAATCAAGTCTATACTAAAAGAGGCTGTAGAGAGAACGTCTGCAAACGCAGTGATAGTAGATGGCGACATAAAGAATGAGTTTTCCAAAGTACATTTTGAGGAATTCAATGAATTCAGGGACTTCATCATCTATCTCAAAAAAGACCTGGGCATAGATCGAGTTGTGCTCATAAAGGGCAACCATGACAACTTCATAGACAGACTCAAAGAACCTCTAGGAGTGGAACTTTTCAGCCAGGAGGCGCTCATAAGCGAGTTTCTATTCTTCCACGGAGAGAAACTCCCAGCATCAAAAGAAGGCAGGATGCTAATAATGGGTCACCTGCACCCTGCAATATCATTTCACAACAGCCTCGGAGTGCGAGAAAAGCTTAAGTGTTTTCTACATGGCAAACTCAAAGACGGAAGGGAAATAATAGTTATGCCATCGATGAATTATTATGCTGAAGGCATGAGCGTAAACATCGAAGATGTTTCCGAGGCGTCCCCTATCTTCTGGAAAATGCTCAACATAAACAACATGGAAGCCCTATGCCTAGGAGAGGGGGAAACGCTTAACTTCGGTAAGATATCTGAACTCCGCGCCCTTTGGAATTCAAGTTCAAACTCCAGATAAGCATAAAAAATGCAATTTCTATGGATAACAGGGGAAATAGATGGGACAAAGCTGGCCTTTAACTCGCTTTAAAAATCAATCAGCAATGGAGTACCTGATGGCCTACGGTTGGTCAATATTGATAATCGCAGTCATCCTAGGTGCGCTCGCCTATCTTGGAGTATTTAATTTCGCCTACTTTGTTCCAAAATCGCAGCCTCTCAGTTGCCAGGTACTCAGGCCAAACGGTCCATATACATCATATGATATAAACCTGCTTGGAATCTGCAACAACGCGCTTCCTACCTATACTGCACAATTTAATGGAAAGAACAGTTACATAGAAATCAACAATGTTCCCCAAACAGGCAAAGCCTTTACTATCACTGCTTGGGTTAATGAATATCATATATCTGATCCAAGAGATGAAATCATAGATGCAATTGGCGCCTACTTCAACCTTCAATACGGTGAAGGATGCCTTTGGGTAATAAATTCAAATGGTTATCTTTGTTCCAAACAGCCGGTATCTAATGGCCAGTGGGCGTTCCTTGCAGCAGTATTTGTCCCAGATAGCCCGGGCAGTGAAACAATATACGTGGATGGGGAAGTAGGCAACACAATAACAAAAAACATGGGAGGCCCTTCAGGTGTTATGAGTGGAGCAATAGGCACATGCTGGTATTGCGGATCAGGATATGGCGAGTTTAACGGTATGATTTCCAATGTGCAAATATACAATGCATCTCTTGACCAGAACTCAATAATCGATCTTTATCAGGAAGGAATTGGCGGAGCGCCTATAGATCTGCAAAATCTGCAAGATTGGTGGCCGCTGAATGGAGACGCAAACGACTATTCTGGAAACGGTAACAACGGGGTTCCTGCAAATATGGCTTATACCAGCAGCTGGATAAGCAGCTACAATCCTCCGTAAACCCTATATGGCAACTTCTTTCCATCAGATCTGGAACCTCAGTTGCATGTTTCTTATCATGGCTTCATTGATAGGAAGTTGAGATTTAGATTCTAATCTCTCGTCAAAGAGAAACGTCATCCAAATGGTAACGCCCCCCGTAAGTTTATTAAACTTTTACAATAATGTTAGCGTGTCAAGGTGTATTGTTGCACACCGCATCGCACAGCAGGTACTCAGAATCAAGCAAGA
>JAJYXO010000015.1 GCA_021801765.1 Microcaldota archaeon
TTTTGATGGCAACAGCCTTTCGCTTGAGGATACGATAAACCTTGCTTACACTAGCGGCCCTGGAGTGCAGCTGCCTTCCTCTGCTCCTGGAGCTTCAGCCCAAGGACTCCAGGCTACGCTTAACATAGCATCTTATCTTGAGAATAATGGCTTATATGGGGTTGAATTGCCATGGGTAAGTAGCGCAGCTTCCAATCAGAATGGTAATTTTGACCAGCAGTCGTTCCATCATCCATTAGGTATATATGACGTAAATGGGTATCTTTATGTTCTTGACAACTGGCATGGTCTGATAGGCGCTAACCCAGGTATAAGAGTAGTTTCAAGTGGTGGAGTATTCTTCAACATGCTCGTCTTAAGGGTTTTTAACTCATCAGGATCTAATTTGCCGATGAGCCCATCATTCATACCTGATATGTATCAGCAGGAGCAATGCCAACAGCCGCAGGATATTCAGAATTATGAGTGTGTTACTTACAGTCATACGGCTATGCCTGCGAGCGACTGCCAGCCTGGATGCACTCCCCAAATAGGCACATGTGGAGTAGGAGGGGAGGTCTCATTTTCATGCGTTGGAGATAGCACCGGAGAGCAGACTTATTACAGCCTCGCAGCTCCTGGATTTTTTACAAGTAACACCTACCCCCCATATGGATGGATACTATCTGCCAATGTTTTGCCGTGGAATCATGGAGCAGGGGCAGGCGAAGCAGAATCAACTAGCTTTTGTGTGGAAGGATGCACATATGGACCCCAATACACTTCGTATGGAGGATATGCGCCCATAGGTCCGCCAGTAATTGGGGAGCAGTGCTTTACGATAAAATCGTTATTCGGAATTACAATACCAACCAATTTGTTTTGCTACTCTCCGCAGGTAGGAGGAGTTGGGTTCTCGGTAAATTATAATTATACTGCAGATTTTATCTTTCCGACGTCTGGGCAGGCAAATACATATGGCGAGCTTCTCTTTGCAGATGCCGGAGTTGAGAATTATACAAAACTTTTTAATGGAACTGCAGGTTATACCTGTTATGTGGATCAGAAGTTGGGCGTCTTGCCTACAGGTGTTAGCGGACCTCAACTTGCCACGCCTTGTCATTACTCATCTGAGATTGCCAAGACAGTAAATTCATTGAGTCCTCCGATATACACAGCATATGATCCATTCGCTTATATGGAATCCGCAGGGTCAAGTGAGTTCTTCAATTACCAAGATCTCTTCGGATCTGCTTTTACCGGAGCCTCAGGCGCTCCGCAATCAGTTGCAAATAGCATATATAGTACGCAATGCATACAGGAGCTTCAGAATGGAAATGTGCCTTCCGCTTGCCTTCCTAAAGGCAGCCAGCCTCTGCCGCAGGTAGGCAGCATAGATGTGACAGGAGCATTAGGGAGCGCAGGATCTGCGACCCTGAGCCCGCAGACCAACACAGGCGCATCCCCTGTGGAGCTGAACAGCCAGATAAGTGGATATCTGATGGTGCCATATGATTACACTTATACGCTTTCACAGAACTGGGACTTTGGGGCAGGCTCATGGGTTGGCGCATGCCCTCCTAATTCTACATGTGTCTGCCCGGAATACAACAAGCCATCCACACAGACTACAACAAAGGTCTTCACTTACGCGTTTATCGATGCGCAATCGAACGAGCTGAGCGCAAATGTAGAGGGAGGCGATACATACTTACAGTACCTAGGCTCAAGCGGGAATTATTATGTGCCAAATCTCACAGACATAGGAAGCTACATAAGCCCGCAGATAATGCTAAATGTGCAAAACAACAGGGCCTTCGGAAGCGTTTATGTAAACGATACCCTGAGCCCTTATACGAATAAGCAGGTGGTAATTAATGCGACAGACCAGCTCCAGTACCAGGTAGTGGATAATAAAATAGGCGGACTAAGCTACGAGACAATAGAGAGCCTGCCTTATGGGCCTTACAATGGAGTTGAGTACTCTCTGCTAAGCAATCCCACAGCTGCAAATGCCCATACCGGGTTTTCATATCAACAGAAGTCAAATATAGATTCAGGCAGTCCGGTGGTAGTGACCCTCTTCCAGTGGTACAAGGACATAGTGTACAATAGCCCGCTCAACCTGTTCATAAACAGCTCAAGCTACAAATACGGACCTGGGGATGAATTCACCGCCAACCTGATGGGATATCAGCGATTGGTTTATGTCTTCAGGGATAGTTTCAATAATCTTATCTACGCGCCGCTATCTGTAGACATAGCCAATATAACATCAGTAAACCTCAATGTCACTCCGGTAGTTGATATAAATAACGCCAACTCAACTACTCTTTACATCAACGGAACCGCGGGATACTACGAGCCATTAGGGAATTTCATACCGCTTAAGGGAGGGCAAATTTACCTTTATTACGATGCAGACATAAATTATGTGGGATATAATGTAAAGGATGGGCAGGCAAACACGGCGAATGCGCTTCTCTGCGCTTTTGGAGGGAGCAATCCAGAGTACAGCAGCATGGTACCTTCTGATTGCCAGCCTTCAGACCCTGTATACACAGGACTCCAGGACAACTCAGGTACGACTACATACTCGCCATCATACAATTCGCTAGGTGCATGCGGAGCACCGCCCAACAGCCTGTTGACTGCACCTAACCTTGATTGCAATATATATGGAAACGACGGCAATAGGCAAATACCAAGCTCATGCAGCAGCGTGGTGATGCCAGACGGTTCGGTTGAGAGCAGATACTGCAGCCCTATATACAGCAACGGAACAGGAACCTGCACTTCGCAGCTTGGGCTCATAGGAACTGCAACTACAAATGCGATGGGATTCTTCAGCTACAATACGATGGCATGTGGAATAGGAGGAGTTACGGTACTTGCGAAATATTACGGATATCCAGGGCCTGAGCCCATTCAGGCAAGGCAATCCTTCCTGGCGTCATCTGCAGACCCTGCAAGCGAAGAATACACTGCTTTCAATGTGCTTAACTATTACTGGCTGCCTAACCAGACGCAGGAGAGCGTACAGATAGGCCTCGCCGAACTGGGAATCGGCAATGTAGGGGCCGTAGGATTAGCAGCCGCAATCCTTCTGATCGGCGGCATTATTGTCTTAACTATTTACCTGAACAGGAGGAGCAAGGCGTAGGTCAGTCTTCGTCGTCGAAATCTTCGTCCCAGTCTTCTTCGTCGCCTTCGTCTTCGTCAAGGTCTTCTTCGTCTTCATCCTCTTCTTCGTCTTCGTCCTTTGTGTCTTTCTTGTTGGCCATTTTCTCACCTTCCTAAAAGGCAAATACCTATAATTAGATAATTATTTAAACCTATATCGCAATATATTTTACAAGAAGGTGCTCTTCCTCCTTTTTGATAAGATGAGAACGTTTCTTACCTTAGATTTTCGCGCTTTGGCGCTTGCCATAGTGATAGGTTTAATAATCTTCTTTGCAGGGGGACAGATGGGGTGGTTTTTCTTAGCGGTGATTCTCTTCTTTCTTGTGCTCTCCGCAGTTGTTACAAGAATAGGCAAGAAGAGAAAGGTCAGGCTTGGAGTCTATGAGGAGAGCAGAGGATGGAAGAATGTCATATCCAATGGCATTGTGCCGGTGGTTATTGTTGCTCTCTTCGCATTTTACCCTGAATCTGCAGGAAAAGCAGCAAGCTATGCAATTATTGCCGCGTATATATCTAGCGTTGCAGCCATAACTGCAGATAAGTTCTCTAGTGAGTTGGGAGTGTTAGGTAATGTTCCACGCATGATATTCACATTTAGGAAGGTGAAAAGGGGAGTGTCAGGAGGCGTCACTGGTGTTGGGTTGGCTGCTGGCTTGGTTGGAGCTGCTCTTATTTCCACGTTTGGTGTGGCATCAGGTATAGGTTTTGCCTCCTTATTTGCAATAACTACGTTGAGCGGGCTCGCTGGAGATGTTGTAGACTCTGTCGCAGGGTATTTTGAAGAAAAGGGGTTTGGCAGCAAGTATACGTCGAACATAGCTGCAGCGGTGGCAGGGGCAGCTATAGGAGGATTTCTTTTCCTTTTGATAGCGTAGTGTTACTGCTTCATGCGCTGCGTGCGTAGGTTGAAGGTCATCGGATATAAGTGACATTCTCCTTTGTCTGGAGCCTGTGCTCGGGGCTTTCAGCGGAAAGTTCTTCCATATCCTTTATCATCTTCTCCGTTTCCTTCTTTATGCGATCTATGTTATCAAGGTTTATATCTACGTTTAGCACCTTCTTTAGCACTTCAAGCACGCTCCTTGCTGCATTGGCATCGATGTCAAGCATTCCTGTTTCGCCCATTATGCATGCACCTTCGATTCCAAAGCTCTTGGAAAGTGCAGGTATTATGCCTGCTGAACCCCAAATGGATCCTTGCGTCTGGCCAAATAGGATTCCTGCCTTCTCAAGGTATTCCTTTATTCTCCTGCTTGCTGCAGAGCCGAAGACGCGGGGATTGCGTATGTACTGGTTGCCTGCGCTGTAGCCGCCTATTGTGTATATAGTCTTTCCTTTGAGCTTCTTGTAGAATTTCACTATTCTCTCGTTTACAACGTACTGCCCCCTTGGCGTGCCGGCTTGGGAATCTCCCAACAGGAGTATTATACTCTTTCCATTCTTGTTCTGGAAATGATAGAACCTGTTGCTCACCATTCTCATGCCTCCATTTTTTGTCATTATTACCTGATGAGGGAAATAAGTGGAATAGAGTACTGCAAATTTCTTTGCGTGGAATTCCCTCCTTAGATGCTCCCCTACAAGGCTGCCGACGTTCCCTATGCCTGGCAAACCAACCAGAAGTATAGGGTCATTTAGCTTCTCTTTCTTGTTGTAACGTATTTTTGTTGTCTTCATGTTTATGGCCTCTCACTCTTGAGGGCGAAAGATAATATTTTGGAATACTTCTCCAGCTTCTTCTGCGATTCCTTTATTCTGCTCTCAGCCTTAGGATAGCTGGAGTCTTCGGAAGTTAGCTTGTATCTGGGAGCGCCGAGATAGAGAACATCAACGCCTGAAGATTCTACTGATCCGAGGGCTTCTTTTATAGTATTTATATTGCCGCTCTTTGGGTCAGAAGATTTGAGTTCAAGAGTATATGATACCACATATCTCTTTGGTTTTATGTTTTTAGCGACTATGTCCTGTAGGGCGCTTCTGAGCTTAGGATCTTTTACACCAGGCATCTCCCCGGTCTCAACTATTGAGTTTATGAGCTCGTTGTATGTTTGGAAGTGAGATGCTATTTCGATCTTTAGCTTTTCTTTTTCAGAGTTTAGTCCAGATGATGCGACAGCCTGTTCGAAGAGCTTTTCGTACCTTTTCTCAAGGCTATATTCTGTTGTCTTGTTGCTCTTCTCCTTTGAGGTTGCTTTTTTGAGAGAGATGTCCACTGCCCTTTTTGCCGGATCTACAGATATTACCTTCGCAACGGTATTCTGCCCTTCTTTTATGAATTCGTGTATGTTCTTTATCCACCCTGTGGAAATCTCAGATATGGGCAGATATGCGTCCATGTGGTATTCTACCAACTCGCAATATGCGCCATGCTGCATTATCTTGCTTACTTTTATAAGCACAAGTTCTCCGTTGTTAGGGAGGTTTTTCTTCAATATCATGCCCTTATCTCTTTATCTCTATTTTTTTCTTAGTCCTCTTCCTAAATACCCTTTCTTCGCTCTTCTTACATGTTTTGCACTCAACCAGTATCTTCTGCCTTTTGCCTAGTTTTTTAGGGTGTATTTTAAGTTCTACGCTGCCAACATAGCCTTTGATGGCGCGCTCGTGCCTTCTTGTTGCTTTCCCAAGGCTTCTCTGTCTGCCTTTTGATGCTAAGGAAACCGTATGGGGGGTGTGCTTGTTGCAGTGCGAGCAGTATGTGTTAATCTCTTTCGCTATTTTCATTGCTTCACCTTTAATTTATTGTTTCTCCTATCTTGTTATTAAGCATATATGCTAGATCTTCGGTGTTGTCCGTTTCGATTATCTGGTTTTTGGAATACGGCCCAAGCCTCCTGCCTCCGGGGGTAAGAAGCTCTGGAACCTCGGCTATTATCCTTATTTTTTTAATCTTGCCATGGGCTTTTGGACCCACGAGTTCTCTGGCTCTCTTGTAGAGGTCTTCGTCTTCTGTCGGAATAGGCTGTGGAAGCTGCCTGCCATACGCCGCATATACCAATATCTTCTGCGCCCTTTTGGCAACTAGCGCATCTAGCATTCTCTGTGCGTTGTTCTTCTGCTCTTCTTTTATCTTTTCTAATATTATTATGCCGCACTGTTTATAAAAACCTGCCGGGAGCTGGAGCAGTTCCCCGGTCTTCTTCTCAGCATTCAGCCTGCTGAATATTGATTCTAAACTTTCTTCGGCCATAGGCACACAGGGCTCATTTCCACTATTCGCTTGGTCTATTATATATAGCACTATATTAATTAAATAAATATAATAAAAGCAGCAAATCTTTGCTTTTATTAGTGGAAACAAAGGGCTATAGCGAGGGGTGGATTTGGACCACCGTTCTCCGGGTTATGAGCCCGGCGGGCACTCCTGGCTACCCTACCTCGCTTTAAGCGTTAAGAAACGCAAGAGCTTCGCTTCTATCCAGCATTTTCATATCCTTTCCGCATTCGCATTTGAATTCGGCTTCAAATGCCGCCTCGAACGGGAAAATTACCTTCTGTGTCTTATAACACGCGTTGCAAATGAAAAAATCGTTACAGTTGTCAGGTAGTTTTCCCTTACTGCTGTTCTTGTTAACGCCCAGTTCCTTATAAAACTCAACTATGGCTTTCTGGTCTATGTGCCATTTGAACGTCAACCATCCTTTTTTATCCTTATTAACTTCATACCTCACAATACCGTATCCGTTCAGGGCGTTGAGCATGCGCCTCGCTTCGTTTATCTTCATTCCGAGTTTCTCAGATATCTTCTCGTCTATCTGCGGCCCCGCCGAGAGAAGATCTAACATTTCCTCAACGCCTGTTCCTATAGTTCTAGACACGTATCCTGTGAAAAGGCTATCGGAAAGTATTTCCTTCAACCTTCCTCTGGACTCCTGCTCTTTCTTTACAACTGCTTCTGCAGCCTCCTTCTTTGCCTTGAGTTTCACCAGCGCTGCTTTCTTCGCAGGTTTCCTGCTTGCCTTTGCCTCAACGTCGCGTTTCCTACCCGAAACCCCTCCTTTTGGTGTTTTTTTTGTTGTCAAGCGATCGCCAATATATAATTAGACGCTATTATATTGTACATTTAGATATAAATACTTTGTTATCGTGGGCTTGTAATTTGTCGATGAACACACAACCTGTTGAAGATTCTACGCAAAAAAGTCCACAAAGCACATAAACGCAAACATGTGGCTTCAAGATGTTCGTCATGGGGATTGTCGCTTGTAATTATAAAACGCAAGGGAACAGCAACGCCCACAGTCACATATCACGGGCCCGGTGGGATTTGAACCCACGACCTGCTGGTTAAGAGCCAGCCACTCTGACCAATCTGAGTTACGGACCCACGCTACTTGCAAAATCAACCGCTACAAAACAAAGCCAATGTTCGTTGCGAAAGCTCGCAATCAGCGTTTATTATCTATTATTTACATTAATAAGCCTTCCTAAACTGCATTTATGCTTTAATCACTATGTTGTATTTTATTGGTTTTTTCCTTGTTTAAAGCATACAAAGCAAGGTTTATAATCATTAAAATATCTATTATTAGCGTTGATCTTGATGGGCCAAGAAACCGACTATAATGCATCTAAAATCCTTGTTCTCGAAGGCGCTCAAGGGATCAGGAAAAGACCTGCCATGTATATAGGATCCACAGGCGCTGCGGGCGTTCTCCACCTGCTATACGAAGTGATAGATAATGCCATAGACGAGGCGATGGCTGGCTATTGCAAGAATATAAACATACGCCTCTACCAAGACAACTCTACAGATGTCGCAGAGGTAAGCGACGATGGCAGAGGAATACCTATAGACACGATGCCCAGGTACAACAAGAGCGCGTTGGAGATTATAATGACCACCCTGCATAAAGGCGCGAAGTTCAACAGTGATGTATACAAAATATCCGGCGGCCTTCATGGCGTGGGGCTTACTGTAGTCAATGCACTTTCGGAATTCACCGATGTCAAGGTCAGGAAGGATGGCAAGGAGTACCTTCAAAAGTTCAGCAAAGGCGTCGCAATTTCACAGCTAGAGGCGATAGGGGAAGCAGAAGGCACAGGCACAACCATAACATTCAAGCCAGATTCTGAGATATTTCACATCACCACGTTCGACTCCATGGTGCTTAAGGAGCGCCTGCTATACACGAGTTTCCTGAACAAGGGCATACGCATAACCTTGGTAGACGACCGCGAAGGGCAGCATGACGAGAGCGTATATTTCTCAGAAGAGGGGATAGCTGACTTCATCCGCTTCCTGAACAAGGACAAGGAGACCATAACTGGAATAGTTCGATCCAAAAAGCACGAAGACTCTACCGTCGTGGAGTTTGCGATGCAGTATAACGCCGGATACGACGAGGCCTTTCTTTCATTCGTCAATGCCATAAAAACCGGAGAAGGCGGCACGCACGTCTCCGGATTTCGAACAGCACTCACACGGGCAATAGCAAATTACATTTCCAAAAGTCCCTCAGGATATAGGGATATCAGGATAACCGGAGAGGACGTTAGGGAAGGCTTATCTGTAGTTCTCTCTATCTTCATGCAGAACCCAGAATTCGAAGGCCAGACAAAAGAGAAACTAGGAAATTCTCATATCAAAACTCTAGTGGAAACCGAAGTCTATTCCCAGATTTCACGATACTTCGAGGAGCACCCCCAAGATGCCAGAGCGATAATGGAGAAGGTTATAGGTGCAGCAAACGCCAGAGAGAGTGCAAAAAAAGCAAGGGAGCTGTCCAGAAAGAGAAGTATTCTTGATGATTCGGTACTGCCTGGAAAACTCTCAGACTGCACAGAGAGCGACCCAGAAAAGACAGAGATTTTCATAGTAGAAGGACAAAGCGCCGGAGGCTCCAGCAAGGAAGGCAGAGACCGCAATACACAAGCCATACTTCCACTAAGAGGCAAGATACTCAATGTAGAAAAAGCAGGATTTGAAAGGATATTCGACAATGCAGAGATTAAATCAATGATCGCCTCATTCGGTACTGGAGTAGGCGAAGGATTCAACCCAGAGAAGGCGCGATACAAAAAAATAATAATAATGAGCGATGCCGATGTAGATGGAAGCCACATACGAACCTTGCTCCTTACATTTTTCTACAGGTATATGAAGAGGCTTGTTGAGCTTGGATATATCTACATCGCGCAGCCGCCGCTATTCAAAGTGTCAAATGGCAAGAACATTTCATACTGCTATAGCGATGACGACCTCAATATAAAACTCAACGAGTTGAAAGGCGATGCAGAAGTGCAGAGATACAAGGGCCTCGGAGAGATGAACCCCGAGCAGCTATGGGAAACTACCATGGATCCTGAGAGGCGAATACTCAAGAAAGTAATGATAAAGGACGCGCAGATTGCGGACAGCCTCTTCTCCATACTCATGGGGATAGACCCCGCACAAAGAAGAAGGTTCCTGCATGATCATGCGGAGCAGGTTAACTTCCTCGATATATAGTGTTTAGATGCCCAAGATTTTAGATGTTGTTTTAGAAGACGAGCTGCAATCGAGTTACATAGATTATGCAATGAGCGTAATCATAGGCAGGGCTATTCCTGAAGCCAGGGACGGGCTAAAACCGGCGCAGAGGCGAATACTCTACGCGATGTATCGCATGAACAACCTTCACGGCCAACCTACAAAGAAAAGCGCCAGGATCGTGGGGGAAGTCATTGGAAAATTCCATCCTCACGGCGACATTGCAGTCTACGACACTCTTGCCAGGATGGCCCAGGACTTCTCAATGAATCATACGTTTGTAGAAGGCCAGGGAAACTTTGGGTCAGTTGACGGTGACCCCCCAGCTGCGATGAGATATACTGAAGTCAGGTTGAGGAAAATAGCCGAAGAAACATTGGATGGTCTTGA
Source organism: Microcaldota archaeon (assembly GCA_021801765.1). Lineage (GTDB taxonomy): Archaea > Micrarchaeota > Micrarchaeia > Micrarchaeales > CABMGC01 > JAJZIU01. The sequence continues at coordinate 10,028 of JAJYXO010000015.1, forward strand.
ACAGGAAACCGTTGATATGGTGCCTAATTTTGACAACACTGAGAAGGAGCCGTGGGTGCTTCCTGGAAAGGTACCTGCGCTTCTTATCAACGGAGCATCAGGTATAGCTGTTGGAGTAGCTACAAGCATACCCCCACACAACCTCAACGAGGTATGCGATGCGATAGTGTACAAGCTCAGAAATAAAAACGCGTCACCAGAAGATATAATGAATATAATCAAAGGGCCTGACTTCCCAACCGGTGGAATTGCGCTAATGTCACAGGCAAGCGCTAGCGGATATTTACACGGCAGGGGCCAGATGAGGATAAGAGGGAAGGCAGATATCGATGAGAAGGAGGAAAAGATAACTATCAAGGAGATACCATACAATGTAAACAAATCTCAATTGATACAGAGCATTGCGTCCCTAACCCGCGACAAGAAGATAACTGGCATACGGGACATCAGAGATGAGAGCGATAGAAAAGGCATGGGCATAGTCATCGAGCTAAAGCACGGAGAGAACCCAGAACAGGTGCTAAACCAGTTATACAGGCATACGCAGCTTGAAGTCACATACCCTATAATAAACCTGGCCATAGTCGGCAAAAGCTTAAAGAGCTTAAACATACTCCAGCTGATAGACGTTTTCATAAGCCACCGTACAGAGGTCATACTCAACAGGAGCAAATACGAGCTCAAAGTTGCCAAGGAGAAACTCCATGTGACTGAAGGCCTTCTCAAGGCGATCGCCAATATAGATGCGATAATAGCGCTTATACGATCCAGTTCAGAAACAAAAGAGGCGAAAGCGAAGATTACTTCTGGCTTCGGCCTCTCAGATAAGCAGGCAGACGCAATATTGGAGATGCGGCTCAGCAGGCTTACGAAACTCGAAGATGATACGCTAATGAGGGATAAGGCCGAGCTGGAATCAAGAATAAGGTACCACACCGAGGTCATAAACAGCATGCATAAAGTAGACGAAATAATCGCAGAGGAGACCTTGGATCTCAAGAAGAGATACGGAAGACCGAGGAGGACGGAGATAGCATACTCAGAAGGCAGTGCAGAAATAACAGACGAGGATATGATAAGCAACGAGAGGGTCACCGTCATACTTACTTCCGGAGGCTATGTGAAGAGAATGGCCACAGATGTATACAAGGAACAGGCCCGTGGGGGAAAGGGCGTTATATCCATAAACCTCAAAGAAGGCGATTACGTAAAGCAGATAATAACATGCAACAAAAAGGATTACCTCATATGCATCTCAAACAAAGGCAGGGCATACTGGCTAAAGGCATATAACATACCGGAAAGCAGCAGATACGCAGAAGGCAAGGCAATAGTTAACCTTTTGAACGTCTCAGAAGAGAGTATAATAAGCATACTCGACATCAAGGATTTTGCAAGCTCAAAGATAGCCTTCCTTACCAAAAACGGCATTGTGAAAAAAACTGATGCATCACTCTTCTCAAAACCGAGATCTACTGGCATAATAGCCATTAGCCTTGCGGAAGGCGATGAGATAGTAGATTCGATAATCTACCAATCAAAGGCATTCCTCTTCATAGTCACTGCAAATGGCAAGTCGATAAAGTTCAATGAGGAATCCCTCAGGTCTATAGGCAGGACAGGTATGGGGGTCAGGGGAATAAGGCTTACCAATGACACAACAAGAAACATAATAGCGGCAAACAATAACGAGAGCATACTCACCATAACTGAGAATGGATTCGGAAAGATAACTCCAATGGAAAAGTATCGCGATCAGAGCAGGGGAGGAAAAGGCGTCATCAATTTGAAGACAAACTCCAAAACCGGTAAAGTTGCAAAGGCGCTGAGCATCAGGAGCGAGAAGCACATAATACTGATAAACTCCAAAGGAATCAGCATAACAATACCTGCCGAGTCAATAAGGATAACTGGAAGGGCCGCAAGCGGCGTAAGGCTGATGAAAGTGCCTCAGGGATCTAAAATCGCCGATGCCAGGCCTCTGGAAGAGGAATAGGGCCTATCTAACGCTTCCAGAATCTGCTGTTTTTCACAAATGTCTTCTGCGCCTGTATTATCTCTGCAACAAAATCCCTTGGCTCGCGCCGCAACAATCTTAATATCCTCGCCGCAGTGGAAATCCCTATTCCATAAGCCAGCAATGCAACCAATGCTCGGCTCCCATAAACTGAGATTAGCCCTGCCTCTCTGAACATCTCTTCGCTCTCTTTGCCCTTCTTCCTTTTTCCCTTCAATTTATCCTTCATCATCAGCCTGTATCTTTCAAGGTCTCTCACTACCATTGTGCTGCCGCACCTCTTGCACCTGATATTCTTATCTGCTTTAATACTCACGGTTTCATAAAATTCATAACTGCAATAAGTACAAAGAAGCATCACGCTGCGCTCCTTGAACTTTTCTTCAAACTGTGTTATCTCCTCTTCCTTAGGCGGGCCCATTTTTGAGAATTCTATATATTTAGTAACGTAGGCCCGCATCTCTCTTGTGAAGGGAGAATCGGAGTAACGATATTCTACCAAAATCCTATCGGATTTTAGCGCTTCTGCAAATTTTGCAACAGTTTCAATGTCTATATAATTTTTTTGTATATCCCTAATCGCTTCGCGATATATTGGCGAATCCTTGTAAAACCCCATAAGCCTATCAATCATGCTCTTTGTAAGCACAGCCTTCTTATCTGCCACTCCGAAAAACTTTGCTATCTGCGCAAACTTGTACCTAAAAAGCTCAGTTTCCTCTACAAACTCAACGCCTAGTTTCACCTTTTTCAGCGAGCCTATCGCCTTTTCAATGTCAGGTTTCTTTGCCGAGGCGCTATAGTCTACTATTATGGAATACGGGGTAGCCCTGAATGTTATGTTGCGCAAGCCCATGAGTCTGTGCAGAATCCTCGCAAGGAATTCATTGCCTAGTTTTCCCAACGTTACATAGATGATTGCATAATCATCAAGATCCTCTATGACTACTTTACCTGCAGAAGGCACGAAGTACTTGTTCTGAGATGCGATAAAGGATAGTACCTTCTCCCTGCATCCCCTCTCCATAAATGGGAACTCTCCTCCCATCTCTATCATATTGACTGTGGAATTAGCTATTTCATACGGCACAGGTATATCTTCCCCTTCCCAATCAGGTATCGCAGCTTCAATCTCTGATGACCTCTCTACCCTTACCACATCATCATCTATGCTTACTACCCTCCACGGCACCCCTCTAGTTACAAATACTGATCCCTCATCAAGGCTGCTATACACAAATTTGTCGTCTAAGACGGAAACTATTTTATTTCTGACTATGTCCTTAACACTAAACTTATGTGCATCAGGTATTACGCTTATGTTACTATAGAAATACTCCAAGCATCTGCCTCCTGGCTTGACTATATGGTCTGCAATGGTTAAGAGGCGCAGGCCACGGGCAAACTCAAGCACAACATCAAATTCCCCTTTACTAATACCTGAGTACGGGGCAGATGATTTTATTAGCCTAAACATCTTCTCATCATTTATACCTGAGTATTCAATGGCAATGGCGCACATCTGGTTCACTAAGACATCAAGTGCCCCTCGCTCCATCCGATATCCTTCGAACCTGCCTTTGACAGCGCTCTCTATCACTGCTGATGATTCTACTGCATCTATAATCCCAGATACCAATATCTCCCCTCTGGCTATCCCGCGCTCCGAGTGCCCTCCCCTCCCTATCCTTTGCACGAAGCGGGTTGCTTGCCTTGGCGAACCGTATTGCACCACCCTATCTATCTCTCCAACATCTATCCCAAGTTCCAGGGAGCTCGTTGCAACCACGCATTTTACCTCTCCATTCTTAAACCCATCTTCAACCTCTAACCTCTCCCTTTTTTCCAAAGAACTGTGGTGTATTGCTATCCCTCCGAGGCGATCAGTTTTGTCAAGTTGCATCAACCTGCTGCCAAGCATCTCCGCCAGCTTCCTTGTGTTTGTAAACAATATCGTCTGCTTTGATTCACTAACTATCTCCTCTATTCTTTCTATCCTTGCCATCGCTGCCTCGTCAACCCCCGCCGTGCGCATGAACTCTCTATGTCCAGCTCCTGCTCTCTCTGGCATCTCTACCTTAACCTCAAACTTTTTCATGCCCTCGGATTTTATATGCTTGTATTTTTTGCCGTTGAACATAAACCTAGATATCTCCTCTACATTGCCTACCGTCGCACTTATGCACACGCGCTGATATCCTGGAGCTATTGCTTCAAGCCTTTCCATTGCAACTGCAAGCTGGGCACCTCTTTTATTGTGGTACAGCTCGTGGACTTCATCTACAATGAGCACTTTTAGCCTTGACAGCGAATTCCTCATCCTTTCAGAAAGGAAGAATCCTTGCAGGCTCTCAGGGGTTGTTATAAGGAGCTGCGGAGGCTTCGCAGCCTGCGCCATTCTCTCTGACTGGCTGGTATCCCCGTGCCTTACTGCAAGGCTTACTCCAACTTCCTTGCATATCCATTCTAGCCTCTTCATAAGATCCCTATTGAGGGATCTCAGCGGCGTCACATAGATGGCATTCACGCCTGCTTTATCATCGATGCCTATTAGCATATTTATTATAGGGAGCATTGCAGCCTCTGTCTTCCCGCTGCCAGTCGGCGCTGTAATTATGCAATCAAAACCCTCCTTAACCTGCCCAATCGCAAGGGATTGTATCTCTGTAAATCCCTTGTACCTCTCAAGGAAAATAGAATATGCGTCTTTCATAATGTCTACTATTGGCCTAGCGCCTACACTATTGTTGCAGTTCCGTTGGTTTCTATATTGGCCCCTCCTTCTGTATAATTAAGGGCCAAATGGAGATTAAGTCCTGCAAGCAGGCCGGTGAGCCTGGTGCCATAATTATAGCAACTTGCACTGACATTTGCAACTTCTCCACCTAGAATAACTCCTGATAGCCTGCTCACATTCGCCTGCCCAGCCTCATAGCATGAGATGCTGTCAAGTTTGATGGTTTGGTTGCTCTGGCTACGCAGAGAGAAACTTATGGTGCCATTGTCAAATATTGCGTTTGAGCAGGCAAATCCTTTTATAACACAAACATTCCTCACTTCAGGTGTAAAGTTCAATGATTGGCCGCCAAAACCAAGGGCAAGTAATATTCCTATATTCTTGCTTGCTTGATCTAGCACCATGGAGACGTTGACAAGTGCAGAAGCGCTGACATTAAGGCCTTTAACATACTCTGTAGTCCTGACTAGCGAAAGGTTGCTTATGCTGCCTGATTTGTCCAATACATACGAGCTGCAGTAGTTTATGCCATTGAAACTGTCAAGCACGCCATAGCATCCACTGTCATTCACTACTCCCTTATTGCCTACGGATGCGAAGATAATTGATTTGTTAGATACAAAAAGCCTGCCATAATCGTATGAACCTGCCGATACCGATGTGAAGTTTCCTATTGTTCCGGTATCTATTGCGTTTATTCCTGTGAAATTGAATGCGAAATCAGATGCACCGTGTGAAAATTTCATTCCTACTATCTCATTGCAGGTGGTGCTACCTTCAGCAGCCAGGCTCTTCGTCCACCCCCCAGAATACCAACTGCAGAGCGTGAGGTTTTTGCCCAGGCTCGCATAAGCTATGCTCATGTTACCTACAGTTTCGTTAACTACATTAGCTCCTTTGCCTATTGCAGCATCGGCGACGATGCTTGGCTTTATAAAACCGCTGAGCCATACCGAGGCCAGCGTCTGGTTTGAATACACTGCGCTCACAGCTTTTATGCTGTTTAAGTACGGCAAGCTAAGGTTCAACATCGGATATAGCAGGCTGTTTAGGTTCTTTATCCTAGTAAGCGAGAATCCGCCTTCGCTGTAATTTTCATAAAGATAAGATGAAACTGCATATCCTAACGCACTCATATCTGATTCATTATATGCGATTGGATCGCCAGGCATCAGTTCTGAAGGTGAAGCGTTATCGATTCTTAGAACCTGAAGGTCAAATCCATCGTGTGTGAGGTTCCTGTCACCTATGTTGTAAAGCCTGCCAGGGTCCGCCACAGCAGTAATATTGTATAATCCCGGATACTTGCCAACGTAAGTGAAGTTAAACTCCGCTTCTCCATGCCCAGGCACGGATACTCTGTACACTCCTGAAAGCGTGCCGTTGACGAACATTCCAATGCTCATGTTCCTTATCTGACTCCCTCCTAGGTTGGATACCACTACGGGTATTACCGTGCTGTTGAACTCATATATGCTTGATTGATGGCCGCCAAGCCTGACTGAAATAGCAAGGCTAGGGCTGTAAACATATCTGAAATAGACTGAAACTGCAGCTATGGCTATTATCAGCAGAGCCCATAGGTAAGGTTCTTTCTTCATCTCATTCCACTTTTTGTTTTAAGTTCTCTTACGACTTCTCCAACGCGCCCAGAGACATCCCTGTAAAAGCTTTCTAACATTGCGGAGATCCATACCTGGGCATCGAACCGGTCTCCGAAGCTCGGGGGCTTTAAATAAAACTTTCCCTTTTCGTTCTCCACAAAGCCCATTCGCTTCATGCGAAGTAGATGGTACCTGAGCGTCTTCTCATTTATTTCTTCCCAGTTGGTATTTATATATTCTATCATTTCCTTGACGCTCGGATCTTTCTGCAGCACGAACTGGAACTGTATCATGGCATCCAAAACAGCTACCGACCCTAGCCTTGACTCCCCTGGGTTTATTATCCCCAAAGATAGCGCAAGCCATCTTATTGCAGATCTTCTAGTCTCCAAAACCTCCTTATTCAACCTGAGGCACCTTATGGTGAGCTCCTTCTCTATCAGCGCAGATTCATTAAGTTCCACGTAAATTCTATTGCAGGCTAATATTATTAATGTTGCAGTAAAGCACAGCCGTGGTCATTGCTGCTCATCTACCAACCCCATCAGCGAATTGAAAGCCCTCCCTGTATCGCCCTCGCGTATTATGAACGTCAGCTCTGTGAATGTGGAGACTATCTCTACAATGTTTATATTATTCCAGCTAAGTGCTTTTATTAGCATATATATTGCACCTACTTCCCCTACTGCCTCCTTTGGAATCTTTACTGTTACAGATGCAAGCTTGCCTATGGTATTAGCCTCTACAGCCTTCCCGAAAAGCTCTCCAATTTTTACCTTATATTTCGAATTGGATAATATGGTTATCTCATATAACCCTTGTGTAACAGTAAGGAAATCGCCTTTAGAGAAATCCACAATCCCATAAAGCTTCGGCACGCTTCTAAGCGAGCTTTCAGTTCTCGGAACTGTAAGTTCGAATATGCCTGATTTTACAGTTATGTCCGATCCTTTGAATTTTATTGGCGTGGTGCCAACAAATCCTCCTTTAAGGCTTTCTCCGAGCCTCCTCAGCGCCATAATTATCGCTGAGAGTTTCACCCCCCTTCCTATCTCATTCTCCACGTCTGGTTTCAACAACTCCGCGAGGTATGAATAGTTCACTATCTCTGTGGCTAGCGCTTCTTCCAGAAACGGCCTCTTCTCCACTATCTCCGCAACTGCCCTGGCGACGCTTGGCATAATATCCATACCTCCGCAATGTTTATAAGCACTATGTTAATTTATAACCATTATGTTAACATAGTAACATTAAGTATATATAGTAAAAGATGCCTATCCTACTTAACGTTGAGATCATGAGCATTAGTACAACCAGCACAAGAGTGTTGCAAGCTAAAAATAGCGCAGCATCAACGCCTTCGAGCATAGGCCCGATAGGCAGAATAGAAACAGAAACTCAGTTAACTTCGCAAAGAAGAAAAGGCTTCATTACTACAGTGATAGCCACTGAGCAAGATGCGAGAGACTTCGTAGATAACATTTTAAGAAAAGAGCTCAAGGGAATCACCGATTCTGGAGAGATATCCAGGCTAAACCTGCGCGTCATTGCAAATTCAGAATTGCTAAATAAAGGCATATTTCCAAAAGATCTTATAGAGGCTGTAATAAAACTGAACTGGCCGAATACAAATGATGCATATTCAATAGTTTACTTTGGATACAATAACGCAGGTAGGTCCATTGCCAAATCCGAGCGCACAAGCTTTGAAACCTCAATAAAGACACTAATGCCATCATCGCGCCGTGAGGATGTCACAACATCTGAAAAATTGCACACGGGAATTACATTCAAAAGAGCAACGGCAGAGGAGCTCATCCAATCGCAGCAAGTTGCAGTTCTAAACATGCTGAATGAACATTTTGGATATAATACTTCAGAAGCAGAGTCAATAATACGGGATTCTAGATACATCCTATTTGTTGCAATAGGCGAAAAGGGAGATGTAGCCGGGATGAGCATGGGGGAGGAAGCAACCATATACACGAACACTGGCAATAAACTCAGGATGATAGAAATAACGAATGGGGCAGTAATTCCGGAATACGGCGGTAATGGGCTATATGCTTCAATCTCTTCAGCGCTTATAAGCTATCTAGCCAAAGACCTTGATATCGACCTTGTTTATTCTGAGTCCAATCTGGAAAGACCAACCCTTCTGAAAGCAATAGGGCAGCAGGGAAGGCGATATGCAGGCATCTTGCCTAACAATTCTGTTGTTGACAATGGCTTCAGGTCAATGGTGGTCACATATCTCACGCGCGAAGATTTAAACCAAATCACACTGAGCCAAATGAAAAGATGATATGTTGAGCGCAAAAGATATACTCTCGAAGATGGTTGCTATAAATTCAACCTTCCCTAACGAAGGCAAATTAGGCGAATACATATGCAGGCTGCTCAAAAGCCAGGATTTCAAAGTAAATAAGCAATATGTAAGCCCTGGAAGGTTCAATATCTTCGCAGAAAGAGGTTCAAGAGGCAGGCCGTTGCTCTTTTACGGCCATACTGATACTGTACCTATATATGGAGATTGGAAAACAGACCCTATGAAATTAACGAAGAAAGGAGATAAACTCTTCGGTTTGGGCAGCTGCGACATGAAAGGGGGAGTAGCTGGAGTCTTAGAAGCCATAAACCACATAAACAAAACTCGCCGCATAAAGCTACTATTCTGTGTTGACGAAGAGAATATTTCAAAAGGCGTATACGAAGCAATAAAGAGAAGGCCGTGGTTTAATGACATTTCATTTGCAATATGCGTAGAGCCTGGGCATTCTGCGCATCAAACAGGCGGAGAGAATACCATCACTGTGGGGAGGAGGGGCAGGGTTATAGTCTGTGTTGATATAATCGGCCTATCTTCCCATGGCGCAAACCCTCAGAAAGGAATAAATGCGCTTGAAGAAGCATCTAAAATAGCCCTTTCTATAAAAAAATTCAAGCTAACAAGGCATCATGGGCTGGGCAAGGAGGCGGTTTTCGTAAATTGCATAGAAGGCAGGTCAACGAGCCTATCCGTACCTGATAGGTCACATATGGAAATAGATGTGCAACTGGTCCCTCCAAACAAACTAGACAGCGCAAAAAGAAGAGTGGAAATGTTGATAAAGGAGCTATATAAAACCGGCAAGCTTAACAAAAGAACCAAAACAAATGTTTATATTAAAAAAAGAGAGACGCCTTACATAAACCCGTATGTAGGCGATCTGAAAAACCCCAGTTTCAGGTCTATACGGAAGATAATAGAGGATAATTTCGGCAAAGCATTGATTAACTACGGCAGCTCAGTGGCGGATGACAACATAATCCATGATAAGCTTTCCGTTCCTATTATAACCCTTGGCCCTTCTGGAGGCAACATACATACTTCTAATGAATGGTTATCTGAACGAAGTCTTGAAAGGATAACATCTTTGTACGAACAGATAATAAATAACCTTAAATAAGGGGGGAAAATGCAAAAAACAAGGTCGCCTGATGTTAAAAAAGCGGAGTTGAGAATAGCCGCAGCCGAAGGCTGCGGAAACAGATTCATTATAGTTGACAGGCTTAAAGAACTGGCTAGGGGAAGCCTTACCGGCAAGGCGCGGGCTTCTTTGGGTAAAACCCTTGGTGAGAAATTCCCAGCCACCGATAGTATATTGCTCATATCAGCACCAAAATCAGAGACAGCATCTGCTATGATGCGAATTCTGGAAAAAGACGGCTCAGAATCCGATATGTGCGGCAATGGCATAAGATGCGTAGCAAAATATCTAAGGGATGCGCATGCGTTTCCGGAAAGCATGCTCATAGAAACAAAAGCAGGAATCAGAAAAGTAGGGCATACCAAAGGCAATACATATGCAGTTGAAATGGGGAAGGTCGCCGTAAATATACGTCCGATATTTGAAACGCAGATTAACGGCACAAGCAGAAACGTATACTTTGCAAACAGCGGCGAACCGCATGCCGTAATATTCTTGACTGATGTATCTAAATTAAACATAGATAAAATTGGTAGACAAGTAAGAAGAAATCCAATTTTCGGAGCAGGTGGATCCAACGTCAACTTTGTCCAGATCATAAATGAAGACACAATACGTGTAAGAACATACGAACGCGGTGTGGAAGGCGAAACCGAAGCATGCGGAACCGGAGCAACCGCATCCGCAGCTATGGCTGTTAAGCGTGGCATTGTGCATTCCAAAATTATAAATGTAATCTGCAACGGCGGGGTCTTAAAAATAACATATGATGGTGTTAACGCTATTCTAGAAGGCCCTGCAAATGTATTTCAAACCAAGGATATACTGCTAAATCTATGATTACTGCAAAACTCAATAGGACAAATGCCTTATTTATCTCCTAACCCTCTCAAGGAATGTCAGATACATGTTGGTTATCTTGCTCAAACTATCTGCATCTACATATTCGTCAGCAACATGTCCTGTCCCTTCCGGTCCCCAGGTAATCACTGGTATGCCTAATGTCGCTATAACATTATCGTCTCCTACTGATTTTCTAATAACTGTACTTAGTGTTCTCCCTGTGGATTCTCTTATTACACCTGATATAATATCCATGTATGGCACATTGTCAAAACTGTAACTTTCCAGATAAGGCGTTTTTCTTCTCTTTATATTTATGCTATCTAATTTTGCATCTAACATAATGCTGAGTCTACGCATGACGCTTTCTATAGAATCCTCAGCTCCTATTATGGCTTCAACTTCTGCACTTGCATTTCCGCAAACACTCATACCAACCGATTCGCCTTCTATCTTCCTCAATTGAACTACGGTATCTTTAGAATCAAACATCTTATCTCTAGAAGCATAAAGCTCCACAGAAAACTCAGACAGCTTCATTATTGCATCTACGGCATCTCTATATCTCAAAATATGCTCAGGTTTACCGATGAATTTAACTTCGTAAACAGCTCTGCCAGTTCTTCCTACTGCAACTTCATTCACTCCGAATCCCAAACCTGGCTCTGCAGATATCACCAAGTCTACGCAATTAAAAAAGACTCTATTTGCGCCAATCGCCTTCCATGCGCCTTCAGATATGTTCTCCTCATCAGATGCCAAAAATATTTTCACATGGGCATTGGTTCTTTGCGATGCGTCCAAGAATGCAGCTATGCCTCCCTTCATATCTCCTGCTCCTAGGCCATACATCCTGCCGCTATTCTCTGTCAATTCGAAGGGATCTACTGACCAACCCTTCTTGTTTACCAAAGGTACGGTGTCCATATGTCCATAGAACAGTATTGTTGGTTTTCCTGCTCCTTTTTCGGCAAATATATTCAACCTACCCTTTGCATTATCTATAATCTGCGTAGTTACTGCAAACCTTCTCTCTGAAAGGAAATTCACCAGCCAGCTACCTATCTCTGATTCATTAGGGTAAACCGATGGTATTCTTACCAAACTCCTTAGCACATTTCTATAGTCAACAAATTCTCCCTTATTGTTGCCAACTCTTTCCATAAACGCAATTCGAGTTTCAGCTGCTTAGCGTCATCTCTATCCTGACTGTGTCCGGAACAGGTATCCTCATTATCTGCCTAAGTGCCTGCTCTCCCCCGTATATCTCAACAAGCCACTTATGGATCCTCATCTCCCACTTCTCATAGGTGTGCGAGCCATCCCCGCATGGAGTCTTCCTTGTAGAGATCTTCATCCTTCTTGTAGGAAGGGGTATCGGTCCCTTGTACTTTATGTCCCCTGCCTTCGCTATCTCCACTATTCTGACTGCAACGTTGCGCGCATCGCTCTTGCTCCTGCTTATCAGCTTGATCCTTGTTGATGGCATGGAGTCACTTCTTCGTAACATCGAGGACGACTCCTGCAGCAACAGTCTGTCCCATATCCCTTATCGCAAACCTCCCCAGGTGGGGAAAGTCCCCGTATTTCTCAACAACTATCGGCTTGGAAGGCTTTACTCTTATTATCGCCACATCCCCGTTCTTTATGAACTCTGGGTTCTTCTGGAGCGTCTGCCCTGTCTTCGGGTCCTTCTTCTCCATTATCTCAACCACTGTGGCAGCTATCTGCGCAGTGTGTATGTGGAAAACAGGCGTATATCCTGGAGCTATTGCAGTAGGGTGGTTTATTACCACTATCTGCGCAGTGAATTCCTGTGCAACAGTTGGAGGCGAGCTAACAGGCCCTACTACATCTCCCCTCCTCATGTCCTTCTTATCCACTCCCTTAACATTGAACCCTACATTGTCTCCGGGCTCCGCCTTCTGCAGTTGCTGGTGGTGCATCTCTATGCTCTTTATCTCTGTCTTCACCCCGCTAGGCATTATTATCACCTGGTCCCCTGGCTTCATCACTCCTGTCTCCACTTTGCCAACTGGGACAGTCCCGAATCCTGCTATGCTGTAAACGTCCTGTATCGGGAGCCTTAGCGGTTTGTCAACTGGCTTCTCTGGCACCTTGAACGTGTCAAGCGCTTCGAGAAGAGTAGGCCCATTGTACCACGAAAGCTTATCTGATTTTGAAGAAACATTTGCCCCTTCAAGTGCAGAGTAAGGCACAAAGAGCATCTTGCTAACATCGTATCCAACGGTCTTTAGCAATTCGCTGACTTTGTTTTTTGCCTCATCGTACTTAGCCCTATCATAATTGGCTGCATCTATCTTGTTTAAGCCTACAACCACCTGGTTTATACCAAGCACTTTTGCAAGGTATGCGTGCTCCCTCGTCTGAGACTGCACTCCATCAACACACGAAACAACGAGCACTGCGGCATCCGCCTGGCTTGCTCCTGTTATCATGTTCTTTACAAAGTCCCTGTGTCCTGGTGCATCTATTATTGTGAAATAGAACTTCGGGGTCTGGAAATCCCTGTGCATTATGTCTATGGTTATTCCCCTCTCCCTCTCTTCTTTCAGTTGATCCATCACAAAGGCAAATTCGAATGTAGGTCTGTTGTATTTTGCAACCTCATCCTTTATCTTCTTCATATCCTGCTCGGTTACTGCCTTTGTATCATAAAGCAACCTTCCAACTGTAGTCGACTTGCCGTGATCTATGTGACCTATAAAGATCAAATTCATGTGTGGTTTTTCTGCCATTCTTACACCTTAGTAGAAACTAGCCAACAGCGAAAGCTGATAGCGCAGTTAATAACATCTCGGAAAACATATTTAAACCTTTGCGAAAAGCGACGTATCTACCAACAAATAGCTCAAAAGCCCATGGCAAGTAGATTCGCAGTTCTAAGAGAAACAATACCTAATCGATATAAATCTATCTGTGTCATATTAGTGCAACGGTGTATTAATGACTGTGACAGAGAGGCCATTTGATTTATTGAATAAATCAATAAGCAAACAGGTACTGATAAGATTGAAGAACAACTCTGAGATAAGGGGCAAGGTAACATCCTTCGATGTCCATATGAATATAGTTTTAGATGGCGCAGAGGAAGTTGAGGACGGCGGCAGTGTCAAATCCAAGTTAGGTACCATACTGCTCAGGGGAGGGAATATCCTTTTCATATCACCTGTGCTATAACGCGTAAGCTGTGGGCTCCTAGCGCAACGGTAGCGCGCCTGCATGGCATGCAGGAGGTTGCGGGTTCAAAATGATTTCTTGGAAAGCCAGGAAGTATGAAAATCCCGCGGAGTCCACAAATTCTATCGCATCCTTGTTCTACTACTCTGTACTTTTAGTGCTGTACCTCTTAGCCATTTTAGATAATTGTCGCTGCCTTTCCATATTCTGAAGGAGATTATTTCTGGAACTTCATAGCTATGGGCAGATATTATCTCCTTCTCTATTTCTTCGTACAGAGCCGCAGCCGCTTTTACAATGCATATCCATTCCTTTTCCTTCACAACCTTTCCATTCCACATGAACGTACTCTCTACGGGTCCTAGGACCTGTGCGCACCCCGCAAGGCCTGACCTAACCAGGCGGTCAGATATATGCATAGCCTCCTTCTTCAAACGTACCGAAGTGAAAATCTGTACGAATTCCATAATTACTTCTTATTTGGAAACAAATAAAAGCATCCATGGATAAAACCAGTCTGAAGCGTGCTGCATAATGGAATACAACAACAGGAGCATAGTGATAAAGGAACTCATAGGCTTGCGAGCGAAGGTTATCCTGTCATCAGATGCTTTCCAGAAGGGCATCTCAGGAGTGGTAATAGATGAAACGAAGAATGTAATCGTTATAGACGATGGGAAAGTTTCAAGGCGTGTAATTAAAAAAACCGCAACATTCAGGTTCTATTCTGGAAAGAGGTCTTTTATAGTAGACGGCAGGGAAATAAACTTCAGGCCAGACGAGCGAACTGAGAAGGCCATGCGGTTCTACAGGCTAAGGCATCCATGAACTGCTCGTGCCGCTAAGCCAGCCATTAACCCGGCAGCAAGCCCATCGCGCAGACAAGGTATGTTTATATTCCTTTACATGTATTATTTATAGCGATTACTCTGCTACAGAAAGATCACATGCACATCGCATGCGGCTGCGGCGTGCAGATGCACGGCAACATGGGTAATAAAGCAAAAAATCGTTGGTTATATGGAATGCACCGATATACGATGCCCAGAGCACGGGAGCCTGAGTACCAGGGGTATGCATATGGAAGGCATCGTTGTAAGCTCAAAGGCCAAGAAGACAGTAATAGTGGAAATAGATTATACTAGATACATATACAAATACGAGAGATATCTCCGAAAGAGGTCCAGGATACCTGCACATAACCCAGATTGCATTGGCGCAAAAGAGGGCAATGTGGTACGCATAGCGGAAACCCGAAGGCTCTCAAAAACAAAATCATTCGTTGTTACTGGTATAGTAAGGTGAAGCATATGAAAGGCATAGGATCAAACATAATGAAGACGCTCGTACCCGGTGCAGTGATAACCTGCGCTGATAATAGCGGTGCATACACTTTCAGAATGATACACCTGATAGGCAAGGGCGGCGGAGGCAGGCACGGAAAGCTTGCTGCCGCAGGAATAGGAGATATAATATCTGCCAGCGTCAGGAAAGGGACATCTGCGTATCTAAAGAAACCAGTGCGTGTGGTAATAATAAGGCAGAAAGCATCGATACGAAGGGCAAACGGCATGCGCATAAAGTTTGAGGATAACGCTGGTATAATGGTAAACGAAGAAAACCTGCCTGTAGGCACAGAAGTAAAAGGTGCAATGGCAAGGGAGGTAGTTGAGAGATTCGTGAAGGTGGCAGGTGTTGCAGCAAGGATAGTCTGATAATCATGGAGAGTTCAAAACCAAGAAAGCAAAGATTTATGCGATATAACGCAGAGATGCACCTGAGACAGAAGTTCGCACATGCACATGTTTCAAAAGAACTAAGAGCAAAACTCAGCATAAAGAAGAAGAGCATACAGGTCAGCGCTGGTGACACTGTGAAGATAATGGCAGGCGGGAACGCTGGAAAGAGCGGCAAAGTGAACAGAGTGGACCTAAAGAAATCAAAGCTCTTCATAGAAGGCGTCTCAAGGAAGACATCAAAAGGAAAGGAAACGATGCTGCCAATAAGCATATCTAACACATATATAACAGATCTTAACCTAAATGACAAGCTCCGCAAGGCGAAGCTTGGCATAGCATGATGATTATATGTCCAACAAAGGAAACAACAGGCATGTAAAGAGGCTCGTATCTGGAAGGTACGCTGGAGTATATAAGAAAGAATCAAAGTATCTTGCCAAGCCAAACCCCGGCAGACATACCCTCGCATCGAGCATATCACTATCCACAACACTCATTGAGAAACTGCATTTGGCATCAAGTTATAGGGAAGCAAAGGTTGCAATAAATAGCGGCAAGGTCACTGTAAACGGAAAGGCGGCCAAAGATCCGCATATGGCAATAGGGTTCGGAGATGTGATAAGCGTATCAGGTACTAACTCTGCTCATAGAGTAACTATAGGCAAGCATAGTTCATTCGCAATGGAAGAAGAGAAGAACGGATCAAATCATGCATCTAAAGTAATTGGAAAGTATCTTGCAAAAAAAGGCAAAGTGCTTATAAGGCTGGGCAACGGCGATACAATAGAAGGCAAGAAAGAGGTATCTGTGAATGATTCCGTAGTATTCGATGGCAAGAAGTTATCGAAAATAATAAAGATGGAGAAGGGTGCAAATTGCCTAGTGATAAGCGGCACGCACGCATCGGAGACTGGCGTTATCAAAGAGATAAAGGCTGGCAGCGCAATAGTGGATCCGACGGTGCGGATTAGTTCTGCAGGCAAGGAATTTGAGACGCTGCTGGACAACGTTATGGCAACAGAGTGATCCGATGGGAATGTCTGACATATATCTTGACAAGGTCGTAATAAACATAGGCATAGGTCCAGAGGAGAGTGGCGCAGAAGGCGCGAAAGCATTGATCAAAAAACTCAGCGGACACGAAGCTGCTCCTACATTCTCCAAAAAGAGAGATCCGGAACTTAAGCTCAGGAAAGGCCAGGTCATAGGCGCAATGGCAACCCTCCGCGGCGCAGATGCAGAGAGCATGCTCAAAAGGGCGCTAGATGCAAACGGCAACCTAATACGATCCAGCTCTATAAGTAACAACTCCCTTAGTTTCGGAGTTAAAGAGTACATATACTTCTCCGGAGTCAAATACGATCCAAAGATAGGCATATTAGGGATGAACATCAACGCCGCTTTCACAAGAAAGGGAAGGAGAATTGAACTCAGAAGAAGGGCATCTTCAAAGATGGGCAAGAAGCATAGGATTATAGGCAAGGAAGCAATACTTTCCTATCTCAATAAATATAATGTTAAAATAGAGGAATAAGATGAAGGTTGGTTTTGAAGAGAAGCTCAAGGGAAAAGGCACAAGGAAGTGCAGGATATGCGGAAATCCGCGCGGATTGATAAGGAGCTACGATCTCCATGTATGTAGGAGATGCTTCAGGGAATCTGCAAGGGATCTTGGATTCGACAAATTTTCGTGATCGTATGGATATGCTTTCAGATTCATTAAATAAGATAAAAGTGTATGAAAACAGGGGCAAGTACGAGTGCATTGTCAGTTCAACAAAGTTAGTAAAATCCGTACTTGAGACTATGAAGAAGAACAACTACATAAAAGACTTTTCTGAATTCAAAGATGGCAAGTTCAGCAAAATAAAGATAACGCTTTCCAAGAAGATAAATGACATAGGTGTGATAAAGCCTAGGCATGCTGTGAAGGTAGACGATTATCGCAAATACGAGACTAGGTACATACCCAGCAGGGATTTCGGAATACTCATAGTTTCGACTCCAGCAGGCATAATGACCAACAAGGATGCGAAAAGCCTGAAATCAGGAGGCAGGCTGCTTGCCTATGTATATTGATGATTAACATGTACGAGATAAAGATACCTGTGGGAGTGGATGTGACCCTTTCAGATTCAACCCTTACTATAAAAGGCAAGCTCGGATCAACATCCAAGACTATCAACACCAGGCTGGTATCAATTGGCATAGACAAAGGGAAGATGACTATCGGACTCACGTCCAACAAAAGATTCGCCAAAAAGGCAGCGCTCGCTGCAAAGGCTCTGGATACTGAGCTCTCCGGAGCCATTGCAGGTGTAGAAAACGGAATCGAGAGAAAAATGGTTGTTTTCTACGCCCATTTTCCCACTACAATAGAGATTAAAGGTGACAAGATCCTGATAAAGAATATCTTCGGAGAGAAGGTGCCCAGAATTACAAGTATAGTTGGAAGCACCAAAGTTGAAGTAAAAGGCCAGGATGTCACTGTGAAGGGCGTTGATCCTTATGACGTAGGTCAGACAATAGCTAACATACGCGGCATCTGCTTCGCCCGCGGCAACGATACCCGCGTCTTCCAGGATGGGATATATCTGGCAAAGGAGGAATGATTATACGCAGAAAAAAAAGCATCCAACGTTTGCAGTTCCAAATTATGGTGCAAAAAGCAGAAAAAGGGTAAAGGACAGATGGAGAAAACAACGCGGCATAGACAACAAGAAGAGGATAAAGAGAAGTGGATACGGCGCTGAGCCAAACATAGGGTACAAGAATGCTTCGGAAGTAAGGCACCTGAGGTCCGACGGTACGATGGAGAATCTTGTACACAATGCGGCAGAAATGAAAGCATGTGTCGGAGTACCTGGAATATCTGTGAGACTATCTTCCACACTCTCAAAGAGGAAGCGAGCAATAATAGTCAAGATGGCAGAAGATAATGGCATAAGAGTAGTAAATTGGTGAAAAAATGACGGTAAAATTCGCAAAGAGGGCTGCAGGGGAGTTACTTGGAAGAGGAGAAAGTTCCATACGCATAAACACAAATTCCATTGAAGACGCCAAAAAGGCAATGACAAAAGAAGATGTCAGGAAGATGATAAAGGACGGCGGCATCTTTGCGATCAAGGAGAAGCACAACCTGAGCTACGGCTCAAAGCTCCTCAAGAAGAGGAGGGAAAAAGGAAGGAGGCGCGGCGCTGGAAAGCGCAGGGGAACTCACAAGGCTAGGGCTGGAGAACCTTGGATGAAGAAAGTTAGATCTCAGCGTGAGTTTCTCAAGGAGCTCAGAAGCTCCGGAAAGGTTGACGGTGCCACATTCAAGAGATTTTACTCGCTTATACGCGGAAATGTCTTCACTGACAAGAAATCAATGTTGCTTCACCTAAACGAACAAGGGATAAAATTCAGCGATGATGAAGTAGCTGCCATAAACGAAAGGATAAGGAAGAGGTGGAATGAATGAAAGGCATAGATTTCAGGAGAAGGAGAGAGTCGCTTACGAACTACAAGAAAAGACTTGCGCTTGTCAAGAGCGGCGCTGAAAGGGTAGTGATTAGAAAATCCAATAAGGCGATAATAGGTCAGACTATCAAATACAGCGAAAATGGAGACATCGTAACTGCAAGGGCCGATTCGCATGACCTGCAAAAATCCTTCGGCTGGCCTTCCAGGGCAAACAAGCCAACAGCATATCTAACAGGAATGCTACTCGCCAAAAAGGCACCTAAAGGCAATAAAGGCTTCATACTTGACATAGGTCTAAGCTCTTCGGTGAAGAACTCGATACCTTTCATCTTCGCAAAAGGATGCATAGATGGAGGAATGGATCTGAAGGCAAACCTGAATGTAGACGAATCAACATACAATTACTCTGACGTATCGTATGCTAAGAAACTGAAGGAGTCTGCCACAGATATGTATACTAGGCAATATGGCTCCTATATAAAAGAGAAGAAGGAGCCAGAATTGCTACACGCTTTATTCATGGAGGTCAAGGAAAAAATAGCAAAAATGTGATATTTTGGAAGAAGCATATGAATGGAAACCAAGGACAAAAGTAGGGGAGATGGTAAAAGCAGGCACGATAAGAAGCATAGAAGAGATATCTGCAATGGGCAAAACAATAAAGGAGGTAGAGATAGTAGACATGCTCCTGCCTAATCTTCAAGACAAAGTGCTCGAGATAATCTCTGTTCAGAGGATGACTAAGAACAACAGAAAGCAGAAGTTCAGAGTCACGGTAGTTGTAGGTGATAAGAATGGGCATGTAGGCCTCGGTGTAGGTAAGGACGTTGAGGTAAGACCTGCAATAGAATCCGGGATAAGAGATGCAAAAAAGAACATGATATCCGTTAATCTAGGCTGCGGCTCTTGGGAATGCAGTTGTGGCACCAAGCATACACTGCCGCTCACCATACGGTCAAAATGCGGAAGCGCACAGATAATACTAAAACCGGCGCCAAGAGGGGTAGGGATAGTCGCCGGTAAGACGATAAAAAGCATGCTTGAATTGGCAGGAATAGCTGATATATGGACTTATGCCAGAGGAAGGACCCGCGATGTATATAACGTTGCTCTAGCAACGCACAAAGGCCTGAAGGCTGTTTCAGAGATCAAAAACTCCGAAGCGCTAAATCTGCCCTCATGACATTGCTCATCCTATCGCAACTCCCTTTCCAGAATCACATCTCTTTTCTTTATAGCGCCACAAATATCTAACTATTCAGCAAAGGTTTTTAAATATGACGCTCATTAGCTATTAAAACAACATGGTGTATTCATGACAAGGACACTTGAAATTACAGGCATAATAGTCCTGATAATAGTGATAGCAGCAATCGCATATTTCGCATTCATTTACAAAAGCGCTCCTCAAACGCAACCAAGCCAAACTGCCCCTCAGACGACACAGTCTGTAGCGCCTGCCAACACAACATTGCCTCAAACTTCTAATATTACAGAGTTCACTCCATTCAGCCGTAAGG
Organism: Microcaldota archaeon; assembly: GCA_021801765.1. GTDB lineage: Archaea > Micrarchaeota > Micrarchaeia > Micrarchaeales > CABMGC01 > JAJZIU01. The sequence goes on from JAJYXO010000015.1 coordinate 30,624, forward strand.
AAATTAACATAAGTTCAAAAGAAGGCGCAAACCTATCAGTAACAGCTCCTGACGGAGTTAACATAACGGTCCATATACCTGTGGGTACATTCGCGCTGATAAATAATGTTACACATTCAAACTACACATTTACACTGGCTACATTTAACATCAAGAACCTTGGAAATCCAGCAGGATACGCAAACCAGAGCCCTGCATATGGCTTCGCCTTCGAAGTTGACGGCCAGATAACGCCTACTATAGATTTTACCAACAGCACCAAAGCCCCAATGCCGCTTACCACTACCGCAAAATACCCTGACACATGGGGAAGCTGGGCATTCCTTGGTGGAGAGTTCAATTTATCCAGCGGCATTTATTCCGGCGGAAACTATGTGCTCCAGAACTCGTGGTCATATAACTCAATATCAGGAATCATGACCAACACCCAGTTCTACAAACCTATAATGTGGGTCTTCACCATAGGACCTGCGCACCAAACTGTTGTTACTATAGTGAATAAAACAACTACCTCTACTGAATCTTCTAACACAGTCAACGCTACAGCAACAAACACAATGTCTCATAACACTACTACAACAGCTTCAGGGGGGTATAACTACGGTTGATTTCCTGTTTGAAACTGAAGCTGTCTAAAAATTGTAGCTGATTCAGGTTTTTGCCAGAACCCGGCGTTGCCCGCGCCCTCTGCGAGTTCTTAAGTTTCCTGCCCTACTTCATACTGTACTTTTTTCTTTGAGCGCATTATAACTGCGCCAACAATTATTATGACTGCAATTATTCCTACAATCACGGCATAGGAAGCCGAAGGCGGCACCCCGTATCCCTGCGACTGCACTATAACTGGCTTCGCCTTCGATGCGTTCTCTGCCGCAGTAGCATTTGTATTCTGTTTACGTATCTGGAAGATCCATATTGCAGATTTTGCAAACTGTGTATTTGTAATAATGCCGCTACTGGCGTTGTAAACCCATTTGTTCTCCGATGTGTAATTTCCACCGTTGTATGCCGTTCCATTAAACGAACCTCCGAGTAAAGCCCATGTAGTCCAGGTCTCTGGGTATGGCGCAGTTGTTGCTATAGGCATCTCTCCTCCAGTAGAATTAACGAATGATATCGAGGAGTTTATCTCGCCGTCAACTTCAAAAGCGAGTCCATACAATGGGAACATTGTAGAATTTGGCGCAGGAAACCCACTGCTTAGTTTGAATGTCGCTATCGTAAAATTATACTCGGAAAGCAGCTTTGTCGCATTTTGCAGCTCAGCATATGTGCCTGGGCTTATTACGGCATCAATCTTTGAACCGTCAGGAGCTTTGACGTTCACCATGCCTCCAGTTGCAGCATTCACCTTCAGTGTGTTGTAAGAGTACAATGTAAGATAATGTGGAGCTTCAATTGCCTTTTGGCCTTGGGATGAAGCATTCTGACTAGGTTTCGGAGCAGGAACTACATGCAGCTCTAATGTGGCATTTGCCGCGGGATCGTTTCCGCTGGCGTTCAGTATTACATTATACGACATTGGAAAGGTACTGTTGCCTACTGTTATAGTGGCCTGTCCACCGAATGTCGGATACCCCGAAGGATAGTCAAGGAAGACATCTATCTTATCTGCAAGCAGCTCCGCATTATTCACCACGTTTATATGTGTCTTTCCATAGCTCCCTCCAGACAAGCTTACTGTGTACCCTACACCCAAAGATCCCCCTTGAACTACAGTTGCATTTTGCAGTTGGAATGTAATTGTAGATGAACCTGTGCCGTTGGGACTTCCGTATTGGGCCCGAAGCACTCCCAAGATCAATATGGAGATGAACGCTGCAGTTCTAGCG
>JAJYXO010000042.1 GCA_021801765.1 Microcaldota archaeon
GAATGAAGCAGGGAGCGGTGCCTATGACGCCAAGGCAGATAGAAGGGCTGGTCCGCCTGGCCGAATCCAGCGCAAAGGCAAGGCTTGCGGAAATAGTCGAACAGAAGGATGCAGAACTTGCAATAGGCCTCTTCGAATACATGCTCAACACCCTTGCCGTAGACAGGACCGGAAGAAGGGATATCGACGCATTGATAACAGGCATGCCAAGGGAGAAAGTAAACAAGATAAACGTGCTTATGGGCATAATCAAAAAGCTCGAGGAGGAAGAAAAGAGCGCAAGGATGGTGAGGATACTCGAGGAGGGCGAAAAGCAGGGCCTAGACCGCGCTTCAACTACCAAATACATAAACGAACTCGAAAGGAACGGGGATATCTTCAGCCCAAAACCAGGCATAATAAAGATAGTGCGAAGAGATGAGGAGTAAATCCATTCACAGCAGCTTCAGGACCACTAATGCTATGTCAAGCGCCAGGGCAACGCTGAAATTATCATCTATTATCAATGGAAGGCTCTCAACAACAGCAGCTATGAGCCCTAGCAGTATTCCAATCGGACCTATGAAAACAACGGAGATGGATGCAGCTGCAGCGAAATATGAGACTGAGCCTGCAATGCTCTTCCTGTAGTTGTAAGGCAGCTTTGCCTTTCCAAATTTCATGCCCACAAGCGTAGATATGGAATCTGCTATGAATATCGCTGCGAAGACTGAGATTATGTCTCCTCTATTGCCAACGAATGCCATGGCCGCAAGCGTGCCGAGGGCAAGCCATATCGCCCCATAGCCCAGTTGGACGCGCCGCCTCTCCGCGCGATATAAGATCATCGAGAGCCTGCTTCTTCTGCTGGTTATCGCATACGAAGCTACTCCGGAGGCAAGTATTATCAGCAGCATCACTGCTTCTTCGGCGTAGCTTCCTCCGAAGAGCAGCACTCCGATCACTATTGCGCCGCATGCTATCTGTATTGTGTTCCTCCTTACCTCTATGTCCTTATGCGTATGCTTCTCCCTGGCGCTTCCGAACATTACTACGCTGCTGAGTACGCCAATAAGCAGTCCCTGCGCCATGTACGGTGCGGCTATCCCCAATGCAGATGCACCAATCAGATATGCTGCTGAAATGAATGCAAAGAGGTAATCTGCCTTCTTACCGTAATATGATGCCATCATCGAAGAAACTGCTACGGCTCCAAGCAGCGGTATAATCTCCGCTCCTTCATAAGCGAAAAGCAGCACTGCCAAAATGAAGAAAGGCAGAAATCCTATGGCTGTTGTCCTGTTAAGTTTGGCTATCCTATATATTATAAGCAGTATTCCTGCAGCATAGAGCAAGACCTCCGCTATTCCTGCATACGCCATACATTAACATCCCCTGCCATACTATTAAGCCTTTCTTCCAAGCCTAAGCACCTTACGCACCTTTTCTACAGCCTCTATCACCCTATCTACCTCCTCTTCCTTGTTATAGAGATAGAAGCTCATTCTTGCAACTGCAGGCACGCCTATAACCTTATTGACCAGCGGCATGGCGCAGTGGTGCCCTGCCCTTATGGCTATGTTTTCGCTGTCAAATATCGTAGAAGTGTCGTGCGGGTGCGCCCCTTCTATGTTGAAAGAGATTACTCCTGCCCTGTTGCCGCTCTCCATCCCTTCAGAGCGTATGCCATAGACAGTTATGCCTTTATCCTCCTCAAACCTCTTAAGCGCATATGCAGTCAGGTCCAGCTCATGTTTCCTTATATTCTCTATTCCTACCTTCTTCAGGTATTCCACTGCAGCGCCAAGGCCGATGCCACCTTCGATATTAGGCGTTCCTGCCTCAAACTTCCATGGGAGCTCATTCCATGTGCTTTCGTCGAAATCTACACTCCTTATCATATCTCCGCCGCCTAATGCAGGCTGAATCCCTTCGAGTATCTCCTCCTTGCCGTATAGCACCCCTATGCCTGCAGGCCCCAGCATCTTATGGCTGGAGAAGGCAAAGAAGTCGCATCCGATATCCTCTACATCTACTTTAATATGGGGCACCGATTGCGCACCATCGACGAGGACAACAGCGCCATTTCCATGCGCCATGCTAGTCATCTTCTTTGCATCGTTGATGCTTCCTAAGACATTAGACACATGGGTGAAGGAAACGAGTTTCGGGCCCAGTGAGACCTTTTCAGCATAATCTTCCATATCTACCTTAAAAGAATCGTCAACCTCCACATAATCCAGCACTGCCTTCTTTCTTTTAACAAGCAACTGCCATGGCACTATGTTGCTGTGGTGCTCCATCTTCGTAATTAGTATATGGTCCCCTTCATGGATCTTCTCCTCAGCCCAGGTGAGGGCAGCCAGGTTTATGGCCTCTGTTGTGTTTCTGCAGTAGATTATGTTTCTGTACGATCCGGCGTTTATCATCTCAGATACAAGCTCCTTGGAATGCACATATGCATCAGTTGCCTTCATAGAGATATCGTAGAGCCCCCTGTGTATGTTTGCATTGTAGTTCCTGTAGTAATCGCTTATTGCGTCTATGACTGCGTTTGGTTTCTGCGATGTCGCCGCGCTGTCGAGGTATGCCAAATACTTGCCATTCCTCATAGTGCCAAGTATGGGGAAATCCTTTCTTATCTCTTCTATATCCATATCCAGACCTACGCGTTGTATCCCTTCTCCTCTACTTCTGTTATCAACTCCTTGCCTCCCTCCTTTATTATCACTCCGTCCTTCATTACGTGTATGAACTGCGGCTCCATATAGTTCAGTATCCTGCTGTAATGTGTTATCAGCAGTATGCCCATCTCGTTCTTGCTCCGGAGCTGATTTATGCCTTCCGCAACAACCCTCACCGCATCTATGTCTAGCCCGGAATCCGGTTCGTCAAGTATCGCTACCTTCGGCTTTAGGATCGCCATCTGGAGTATCTCTATCTTCTTTTTCTCCCCTCCTGAAAACCCGAAGTTTAACGATCTGCCTATAAGGTCTTCTTTTATAGAGAGAGAGCTGACGCTGTTCTTCACCTCCGCCATGAAGTCCTTAAACGAGAGTCTGTCCCCGTATATCGATCCCTTTGCAGCATTCAGAAAGCTCATAAAGCCCAGACCTTCGACCTCTACGGGATTCTGAAACTGCAGGAAGATTCCGAGCTTTGCCCTTTCATCAACCTTCATCCCCAATATGCTCTTCCCATCTACTAATATGTCTCCTCCAGTCGCCTTAAGGTCAGGCTGGCCCATTATTGCCTTGGCAAGCGTGGTCTTTCCTGATCCATTGGGGCCCATGACAACATGGAGCTCCCCTTTTCTGATCTTCAGGCTTACTCCCTTTACTATCTCCTTCTCTTCTGCAGATATGTGCAAATCTTTTATTTCCAATTCCACTCAATCACCATTATTCATTGCTTCTGACCAGATTCCCCTAGAGGTCAGGCTGCTCACATCGCCGAATGTGCTCTTGCCTATCCTGCCCAACACGAGTGAAGAGGCAATCTCCCTTATTCTCGGGTCGCCTATGCCAGACAGATACCTGGATAGAAACGCAGACACAAACATCTCCCTAGCCTGCTCCTCCTTTACTCCTCGCGCTCCCATATAGAATATCGCATCCTTGTCCATAGGCGCTGTTGCAGCGCTGTGCGTTGCGGATACCTCGTCGCTATAATCTATCGACATGTCTGGAAGTGCGTCAATGTGCGCAGTCTGGCTAAGAAGTATCCCCCTCTCCGTTATCCTTGACTTTGCCCCCTTAGTCCATTTGTCTACTTTTGCATATCCTTTAAAGACGCAATTCGAATTTCCGTCAAGCACTGCGCCCGACTCCAGCATCGCATTGCTCTTCTGGCTTGCATTCGTTATAAACGTATTTATATCAAATCTTTGTTCTGAAGCACCGTATACTACCTCACTTACGCGGACATCGCTGCCTATTCCTGAAGCGCTCACTTTCCCTATGGCTTTAGTCAGCGCAGCGCCGTTGTACGCAGCGTTTATCCTCAGGCTTGAGCTATTGCCGGCATATCCTTTGAAGAGGTTAACTAAATTGGCGTTTTTGTTCTCACAGTGCACCTGGTTTATCTCTACCTTGGAGCTTTCTGCAGCCGCCTCGTGCATTACAGATACCAGCGACCTGCGGTCTGATGTAGAAAAATAAAATTCCGAAAGGCTTATGGCCGAGGAGTCTGCGTCTACAAACACCTGCGAGAAATCGCTCCCATCGTTTACAAAGAGCGCATTTATCTTAACCGCCTCTCCTGTGGCTCTGATCAGCAGCGCCCTTTCAGAATATGCATTTGAGAACGCGGCAAGTTTTCCTTCACTGCTCTTGTATTGTTTGCGTCCAAGCACTTCTGCTATATCCTGCATCCTTTCTATCCTGACATTACTGCTCTTGTTCCTGATGAAATCTCCGAAGAGAACAACGTCGAAGTTAATGCTGAGGCTCTTCTCCACATGCTCTAAGAATTTCCTCTTGTCAGAGGCCCCCGCCGCTTCAGTCTTCTCCAAAGGCACGCTTACGCTGTACTTTTTGTATAACTCCTCTGTCTCATAAGGCATGGACATATAATGACGCATAGCGTCATTTCTAAACTCTTCGTAATTCAAAACCTGCACCTTTATCCGTCAGCCTACTCCGCCGCTAGTATCAAGCTTTATAAGCCTCTTCAGCTCCAGCGAGTACTCCATAGGCAGTACTTTTGTAAGATCCTCTATGAATCCAAGGACAATCATCGCCACTGCGTCATCCTCAGATATTCCCCTGGACATCAGGTAGAATATCTCTTCGCTGCTTATCTTGCCTATTTTTGCTTCGTGGCTTATCACAGCATCATTTCTGTTTATCTGGTTGTAGGGATAGGTGTTGGTTTTTGCGAATCCGTCCAGAAGCAGCGCGTCGCATGAAACATGGGCCTTCACATCCGCAGCGTTCTTTGCCACATGCATAAGCCCTCTAAATGTCGTTACCCCGCTTCCTTTCGAAATGCTCTTCGATATAATCTTCGATGTGGTCTTAGGCGCAAGGTGGTATATTTTCCCTCCGGAGTCCTGCACCTGCCCTTCACCTGCTATCGCAATTGAAAGAACCTCTCCCTTTGCCTTAGGTCCCATCAGGAATATGCTTGGATATTTCATATTTATCTTGCTTCCTATGTTGGCATCTATCCACTCTACACTCGCGCCTTCTGCAGCATGCGCCCTCTGCGTTACAAGGTTATATACGTTCTTTGACCAGTTCTGTATAGTGACGTACCTTATGTGCGCATTCTTCTCTGCAACAAGCTCCACAACAGCAGAGTGCAGCGAATTAGACGCATAGACTGGGGCAGTGCAGCCTTCTATGTAAGTGACATCAGAGCCTTCATCTGCGATTATCAGCGTGCGTTCAAACTGCCCTGACTTTTCTGCGTTTATCCTGAAGTAAGCGTTAAGCGGCATAGGCACTTTCACCCCTTTGGGTATATATATGAAAGAACCTCCTGACCATGTGGCTGTGTTCAGCGCTGCAAACTTATTGTCTGTAGGGGGTATAATCCTTCCAAAGTATTTCTTGACTAGCTCTGGATACTTTTTAACTGCAGTATCTGTGTCAACGAAGATTATTCCAAGCCTGTCGAGCTCTTCGTTAACGTGGGAGTAGACTACCGACGAATCGAACTGAGCCTCGGCTCCTGCAAAGAACTTCCTCTCTGCCTCAGGCACGCCGAGCTTGTCAAAAGTCCTCTTTATGTCCTCTGGAACATCATCCCAGCTCTTCGCCTCCTTTCCCTTAGGGCTTCTGTAGTAATAAACGTCATCAAAGTTGATGTCACTGAGGTCAGCCCCCCACCTTGGCATGGGCTTGCTCTCGAATACCCTGTATGCCGCCAGCCTCTTTTCCAGCATCCACTCCGGCTCATTCTTTATCTTGGATATCTTGCGCACCACATCCTCAGAAAGGCCCTTTTCGAAATCCTCGTACTCTACCTTTTCGCTGAACCCGTACCTCTCAACATATTCATTCGCATTTACTAGGGATTCCACCTGTTTGTCTACCATTATTTACACCAAAATTCATTTTGTAGATGCGAAACTGCATCCGAAGTTGTTCACTGTCGTGCATATCTTGCATATGCATAAATTCACAGCACCTATCTTTCCAGAGGCTATCTCCTTGGCATAGGATTCAATAATTCCCCTGTCAAGCTTCGCTTCTATATCCTTGATTTTTACAGAGTACTTCTCCCTTATGTACTTGCTAACAGCAGCTTGGGTTATTCCGAGATAGCTGGATATCTCTTCTTCTTTTATATTGTATTTAGTCTTAAGTTCTTTAATAAGCGCCAACCTTACTGCAGGTATCACTTCCTTTGCTGCTATCTCATATCCAAGCATAAGACCACTAATATAACCCAGTTATAATTATCTTGGTAAATGTTTATAAACCTTGGCAATAAGCTGGCCTTGCACGAATAATGAGATTCGCGCTTTTATCTGGACTTTTATGCTTATTCTTATAGAGCCTAATAAGCTCCTATATCTGCATCTTCGGGTAACAAGCCCTATCCTTCAATTTAATGCACAGCTTATGCTAAACACATAAAAAGATTCATATGGATAGCTAATTCGGTGCAATGACAATATTTCTGCATAGTAAATGTATATCTATGATAAAATCCCAGTCCGCAATGGAGTACCTGATGACCTACGGATGGTCCATACTGGTTGTAGCAGTTGTCCTCGGCGCCCTCGCCTATCTTGGAGTCTTCAATCCCCTTTATTTCGCTCCGAAGGCAAACCCAGGAAGTTGCCAGGTCTTCCGGCCTAACGGCGCCGGAACTTCTTACGATATAAATTTGCTCGGGGTCTGTAATAATGAGATACCGCAGTTTGTTGGTAAATTCAATGGTTATGACAGTGCAATGTTAGCACAGAATGCAATTCCGAATGCAATGTCTGCTATCACGATTACGCTATGGATCGATCCTTTTAATAGTTTATCTTCTTGGACGCTTCCTTTTACTGATGAGTGGACACAGCAAATAGCCTGGGATGGTAGCAGCATAGCTGGCACTACTAATGGCGGTAACTGGGGTTATTCTCCAAAACTTCTTACTAATTCCTGGTATTTTGTTGCGCTTTCAGCGAATAATATCGGAGGAACGCTTTACGTTAATGGAGATGCAGTAAACACTTTGTCTGGCTCAATTGCATCTGAGAGTACTACTGTATATATAGGGGGCACAGGCGAAGCAGGAGGCGGAGGTTGCTGTGCATATGCTTTCGATGGATACATATCTAATGTACAAGTTTATAACGCATCTCTTGATCAGAGTTCAATAATCGCCCTATATCAGGAAGGGATAGGAGGAGCGCCTATAAATTTGCAGAGCCTCCAAGATTGGTGGCCGCTTAATGGAGATGTTAATGATTACTCGGGCAATTACCATGATGGCACTACTTATTCATATCCAAGCTCTTTAAATCAGAATGATCTGTATACGGATAGTTGGATAAACAGCTATAATCCTCCGTGATCTTATGATTCACAAATCTCAATCAGCGATGGAGTACCTGATGACCTACGGCTGGTCTATACTGATTGTAGCTGTAGTCCTCGGCGCCCTCGCATATCTCGGAGTCTTCAATCCTCTTTACTTCGCTCCAAAGGCTAACCCCGGAAGCTGCCAGGTCTTCAGACCTAACGGCGCCGGAACTTCTTATGACATAAACCTGCTTGGAGTCTGCAACGATGAAATACCCCAATACGTTGCCAGATTTAACGGACAAAATCCAGGAAGTGAAATCTATCTAGGCACAAGCCAGTACTTAAACCCAGGCGCTGGGAGTTTTACTATCTCAGGCTGGGTATATGCTATGGGATATGCATATCCAGACACGCGCTTCCCTATAGGCGGAGGTGGCATGGATGGCAGTGAGGGCTGGATACTTGAAAATGGATACAACTCCCAAGGGATAAACGTCAATTTTGGCGATGGAACATCTCAGGTATCTGGTACAATAGCATGCGATGATGGGTATCTTCCTGCAAATACGCTCGGTAAATGGACAAACATAGTTGTAGTGTTTAATCGAACATCTGGAGAAGCCTACGCCTTCATCAACGGAGCCAAACAATCCGGATCCGTGAACATAGCTGCTGTGACAAACAGCGTAACAAACCCTTATGGCACATATCTTGGAGACAGTTGGGGCTGGAGGCTTTACGGATTTATGGCTAATATGCAATTCTACAATGCTTCTCTAGATTCTAACTCTGTCCAGGCGCTATACGCAGAAGGAATCGGAGGAGTACCTATAGACCTGCAGAACCTTGTAGGTTGGTGGCCGTTGAATGGCAACTCCAACGATTATTCCGGCAATGGAAATAACGGCCAACCCACCGAAATCAACTATACTGAAGGTTGGATAAGCAGCTATAATCCTCCTTAAACATAATCATCTAAAATTGCATGGGAGAACCTGCAGCATAAATGCGCGATAATAACTGAAAAGCCACATAAGCCCCTCATCTTTACATCCAAAATACCTAAAATATGCTAAACAATATAATGATTGATTCATATTTAATATTGTGTTCAGATGCTTGAGGAAATAGAGCTTACCAATTGGAAGACACACGGCCACACGATGCTTTATTTCTCAAAAGGCACAAACATACTAGTAGGCCAGATGGGAGCTGGAAAGAGCTCAGTATTGGATGCAATCTCTTTTGCACTTTTCGGCACATTTCCAGCTGTGAAAGGCAAAAGGATCAATACTGAGGATCTGATACGCAACAGGCCAGAGCAGGAGGAATCTGCAAAGGTGAAACTGAAGTTCAGCGTAGGAACCGATTCATACGCGGTTGAGCGCGAAATCCATGCAAAAGGCACTGCCAAAGCAAGATTAGAGAGGAATGGAGAGTACGTGCAATCACAGCCGCAGAGGGTCACCGAAGAGGTAGAACGTGCCCTCAAAATAGATTATGATCTTTTCTCCAGGGTAGTATACTCTGAGCAGAACAATCTCGACTATTTCCTCGAGCTGCGGTCGTCTGAAAGAAAGCGGCAGATAGACAACTTGCTAGGTCTCGATCGCTTTTCCACAGCGCAGGACAATGCTACTTCACTTGCAAACAGAATAAAATTTATGGCTGACGAAGAGGAGAAATCAATAAAGGCCCTTGACCTGCCTACAATTAAGAGCCAGCTCTCAGAGCTTGAGAAGAGAGCATCAGCATATGCTTCTGAAATGGAGAAAATATCCGCAGCGATTTCATTGCTTAAGGAGGCAAAATCAAAGGCCGATGCAGATTATGCCAAGACAAGAGGGCAATATTCAAGGAAAATAGCACTTATCAACGAAGCGACTTCAGCTTCGAGCAAGCTAGCTGCCATGCAAGATGAGATCAAGGCTATCGAATCAATGGGCATAGCGAACACAGAAGGCATAATCGGCCAGCTCAGGGAAGCTGAAGCCACATACTCCACTATCAAAGCAAACGATGAGAAGGCCCTTGGCAGGCTGCAGGCATTGCGCACTTCGATTGGAGGAAAACGGAATGAGCTCCTAAATGCGGAAAAGGCCGAAGCGGAGATAGCAAAGCTCAAAGAGGGCATAAAAGGCATGGATGAGAAAAAGGTAAGGGAAGAAATTGAGAAGAATTCAGCTATGCTAAAATTGCTTGAGCAGGAAGCTGCCGCATTCTTGCATGCCCGCAAGGAGAATGAGAGATGGATCTCAGAGCTCAAGGAGCACGATTCGCAAAATTGCCCTCTTTGCGACCGCCCTCTAGATGATGGAATGAAACAGCAACTTCTCAGCACAAAGCAAGGGCAGATAAATGAAATCCATGCAAAAGAGTCTGCATCTGCTAAAAGAATTCGCGAACTGAGCGATGCAATCGAAGCGTTGAGGGAATCCGACCTGACGCTTAAGAAAAACTCCAGCCTGATAGCTGCAAACATGCCTGCCGCAGAAAGGAGACTACTGCTTAAGGAGGAGATAATATCCATTGAGTTTGAAATAACGAAGCTGGAGAAAGAGAGGGATAAAATAAAGGCTGAAGCTGAAAAGGCAGCTTCTTCAGTATCCGCTCTAAGGATCTCCAAAGATTCCGCAGAGAGAAGGGATAAGCACCTTAGGTCTGCAGAAGAGTTGAAGTCCAAAATAGAAGCCATAAGCGCAGAGTTATCTGAAATAAAGGTTTCCGAGGCTGAGCTTGACGAGATGCAGAAAGGCATAGTCGCTATAAATAGCGACCTGAGTACGAAAACAGCACAGCTAGAATCTAACAGGAGAATGCACGATGAAATATCCAAGCAGATATCCGATAAGAAAAAGGAGATAAAGACCTTGGAGGAAATGCAGTCAAGCGTTGCAAGGAAGAGGAAAGCAGCTGAAGATGTAGCAAAAGTAAAGGCTGCGCTTGAAGAGACCCAGACGGCATTGAGAACAAGGCTGATAAGCTCTATAAATGCCATAATGCAGGCCATCTGGCCTGATATCTATCCTTATGGCGACTATGGCGATATAGCGCTCTCTGCAACTGATGGCGATTATTCAATGCAAGTAAGGACATCGCGTAACGGGGGGATGTGGGAGCCTGTAGAATCCATCGCCAGCGGAGGCGAAAGGAGCTCCGCATGCATGGCACTTAGGATAGCATTTGCGCATGTATTGGCTCCTAACCTTAAGTGGCTCATACTGGATGAGCCAACGCATAACATAGATCAGCAAGGAATAACTAAAATGCTGAGGCTATTCAACGAAGTGCTTCCGGAGATGATGGAACAAATATTCGTAATCACGCATGATGAGCAGCTCAAGCAGATATCAAACGGAAAGGTCTACTCTCTTACAAGGAACAAAGACGAAGGAAAGGAGACCGAAGCGATTGAGATATGATCGAATGTTGCTACGCTCATATGCCTTCTATCCCTGAACCAAACCCCTTTCTTGTATTCGAAGGCCCGAGGAGCGACCCGCCAGATACGCCTGTGAAGATCGCTATCACCTCTACTCTTCCGTTGTAGGATTCGTCAAGCCTCGCGCCCCATGTCACGCTGGCGTTATCGGAAACGTTCTCCGTGAGTTTCTCTCCTATCCTTGTAGCTTCTCCTAGCGTCATGTCCGTGCCTCCTGTGACATGGAAGAGCACGCCGTTTGCATTTCTATAATCAACATCAAGCAACCTGTTGTTCAGGGTATCCCTAACCACATCATCCACCCTGTTGGACCCATGCGCGCTTCCTATGCTTATCATCGCTAAGCCTCCATGTGACATTATCTGCCTTACGTCTGCAAAGTCAATATTCATCATGCTAGGCTGCGTTATCGTCTCCGTTATGCCCCTTACTGCCTTTGCTGTTATCTCGTCGGCAAGCATGAATGTTTTCTCTATTGGCAAATTCGGATAAAGGGTAACCAGCCTCTGGTTGTCTATCACAATTAGAGTATCCAGGTTCTGCCTTAGCTTCTCTACTCCTCTTTTTGCAGTTTCAAGCCTGACCCGTTCCAAAGCGAATGGCATTGTTACGATGCCTATGACAACAGCTCCATTCTCCTTTGCCGTTTGCGCTACTACAGGAGCAGCGCCTGTTCCTGTCCCCCCTCCCATACCTGCCGCTAGGAAGGCAAGGTTTATGTCCTTTAGCAAATGCTCTATCTCGCTTCTGGATAGTATTGCAGCCTTCTCCCCTACTTCCGGATATCCTCCAGCACCTAGCCCTTTTGTAATTTCCTTCCCCAGCATCAGCTTAGTTACGTTTGAGCTTAGCATCCCCAACTGCGTCGCATCAGTATTGAAAGCGAATAGCGATGCGCCCTTGATATCCATGCTGCTTAGCCTATGCACAGTGTTGTCTCCTCCTCCGCCAACCCCAACAACCGCTATTCTTGGCTTGAAGAAATCGTCAGAGTTGCCCAAATCCCCTTCCTGCGCATACATAACTGATAATTAAACAAGAAGGATAAAATACTTTTGCTATTTTTGCTATCTCACGCTCTGCGCATATCAAATACGTACGCTCTTCCTTCCCGCTTTATCGATTTCAGTGCAGATGCAAGGCTGCCGAATGGATATATGCCATTCCTGGCATTATCTCTGTACTCCTCCTCAGGAACCTCCCTGCCGGTTATCCATACTGCTACCATCTGCATCTCAACCGGCACTCTTAACATCTCCTTGTTATCATCAAAATACGCTGTCTCTTCAGGGGTGAACCCTGATAGTGCTATGGCCTTCTCATAAGCGCCTTTCCCAGGTTTCATCTGCAGTCCAAGCCTCTCCACGCCTATTATTTCTGCAAACTCTCCCCTAGCTCCGATGGCTGAGAGTGCAGCGGATACAAATCTCTCTGAAGAATTTGTAAGTATGACCTTAGGCATATTCAATTCTCTCATCATATCCAGAAATTCTGTGTCTGCTCCAAACGTATGTCTGCCCATGTTGGATATCTCTGGCACATGCACTCTCTCTGTGAATTCAAGCGCTGACATCCCAAATTCTCTCTGCATTGCGATTGCAGATTCATTGGTATTATGCTTTGCCAGCAATCTTTTCCATTCAGCTTTCACAGATTCCCCTGTCACGCCACTCTTATCCGAAACAAGCCTGAGGATGTTGTTGAGCAGCCCTTCCCCTCCTGGCCTTTCTGTCTCCTTCCTGAGGATGACACCGTCAAAATCTACCATGAGGCCGCTTATCAGCCTGCCCCCTCTGCCTTTTGAAACTCTCTCTGCCATAAACCCACTATAGATCTGCGGCCTTCCTCCGTAGCTCCTTCAATTCCTGCTCTTTTCCTGTTTTACTTCTTATTTCAGATATCTCCCTTATTGCCTTTTCTAACCTTGAGCCTTCTCCATAAGATGCTAGGGCAGCTTCTGATATACATATTGTAGACCATTTTGTCACATCTGGATTCTCTGAAATTACAGTATCCTTGATTTTGCCTGCCATCGATCCCAAAAGCTCTGCGCTAGCCAACACTGCGTCAGCACCACCCATCATCGCATCTCTTGCGAGCTGAGCTACTACCCACTCTGCGGACCTGCCTGAGGTTCCAAGCACATACGAACCTGTAACTTCAGCAACCTTATCCACTGCATTATGTGATGAAGTGTAGAGCGCAGCCCTTCCTATCCCCTGATATACAAATGTAATCGCTGCGCTTTTTCTGAACAATAGCACATTCTCTATAACCGCATCAGATTCGAGAAGATAAGAAAGTTGATCTACATCTCCCGTACCTCTAGGCTTCATCACGAATTTCGAAGCCTCAAGCGCAACATCGCGCCTTGATTTTCTGTCTCCATTTTCGATGAGGTTGATAATGGACTTTGCAAGTTCGCTTTGAGCTAGATGCCCTCTGTGAAGCTTGGCAGTATACCCTACTTCAGTAGGGCTTTCGCGCGATACGCTTGATAAGTAAAACGCCATCCTCTCTCCGCCTCCATTCCCGTCAACTCTTAGGAACCCGCGTATAGTCCTAATTGATTCGATAGCGCTGTGTCTGTCATTAAGGCCAACTATATTGCGTAGATATGTTGGTATAAACTCCTTGTCAGTAAAAGAACTAAGGGTTCTTTCAGTCTGCTTTAGCAGCGCACCATTAGCTCCAGCTAACTTCTCATTAAGATCCATCATTCTATCTGAAGCCGACTTCCTACTCTGTTTTTCCAAAAACACACCTTATTACCATGAAACTCGTTTTTCATATATAATGCTTTGTGCACAGCGTGGAATTCTGTAGAAAAGATTTAAATATGTGACATCACACATAAACATTACCCGTGTGAGATTATGCAAAGGATATGCCTCTCAGCATCTATCTGGAATCAATTAGTTGGCATGTTCAGCATAGCCGTATTCTTGTATGCTTAAGCCGCTAGATCTAAACCGATCTTAAGCGGCACCAAAAATATAGGTGAGAATAAATGCCAATCGTACACAACCCAAACAAACCCCACAGGCCTCTAAACAGGAATGAGTACAGAGAGATAAAAGTAAGCCTAGCTGAGATTCGCGCAGAGTCCAGAGCACTTGGAAATTTTGTAAAACCACAGGAAGCCACCAATATAATGCACGCGGTGCTAAACGCAGAGAAAAAAACACTCGTAAACCTTGCTGAGGCTATAGGCCTCTCCGATGCAGATTACAAATTTGCCATGAAACAAATAGAAGTCATAACGCGCTACCCAAGCGACCATATCAACAAGAAATACGGCGACGAAGATCGCATCAGAAGATACCATGCAGGATGCCTAATGCAAGTGTTTCAAAACAAGCTTGATGTACCTGAAAAGCAGAAAATATCCCCCGAAATCGTAGTGAAATCTCACGAGGATCCTAGTTTGATGTCAGAATTATCCAAGCTGCTACCATACACTATAGAAAGAATAAAGGAAACCTTTCTCCCCAGATCAACTGGTATAATCTCCCGCGAGCTTGAAGATAGCATAGCACTCTTTGAGCAACTTGTGATGGGCAATTTCAACAAAGAAAACAGGGCTCTTGCCGTAACGCTTCTAGGAAGCTGGTTCTCTGCATCAAGATTCGGAGAGGTAGAGGCCGAGATACCATATCTCTTAAAGCAGACATACAGAAATCCGAAGATGCCGCTTGGACTATTCTTATTTATGAGCAAGGGAGGTATAGAAGCAAGCGACAATGTAGATGCTATGGGGCGCCACCTGCCAGACCTCTCCGAATTTATATACTATGAAAGAATGCGCATAGCAGGTTATGAGAGAGTTGTAGTTTACGATGAATTCAGTAATGTAGGTAAGATGCTGCAGCCAAATGGCAACTCGGTGTATGTAGATGGGTTAAGATCCATGCTTGATAGCAGCCTGCACATTGAAGTCTTACCGAACAATGGAGGGTTTCTGAAGAAAGATGTTGAAAAATTCTACAGATATATGCGCATACTACACACGGTAGTTATGCCTTTCTCCATGTCTGAAAGAAAATCCACAATTATGCCTTGGGAGCAGAACTTTGCAAACGAAAAAGAAAATGCTGAAGCCCGCGTATCAGCATACATATCTAATCTTACCCTTGAGGAACGCCGATGGCTCTCGATTGACAAAATAGACGCGGAGAAATTTGCGAAATTATCTGAACAGCTTATCTGGAACTATGGAGCCATTCGCAGATATGCGCCTCCTAAGAAGGCATGGGATGCCGCTGCGATACAGGTGGCATTTGCAAATTCGAAAGTATCTCCAAGGGAGGAGACCTTCTACCTCTCTCATACGGCTAAACCTGGCAGATTAAAGATTGGCTGGCCTCTGAGCGCAGGATACAGCAATACGCATGCTGAGCCTGTAATATATACAAACACACACGGGGAGCTCATAATAGAGACGATACCAAAGATACAGCTAGTGGAGCTTAGCCGTATGTTTCCTCACAGAATTAGCACATATAGGGTTGTAGATGAATCGGGTTCTTTCCTCGCAAATGGCCTTTCAATTGGCGATAGTGCTATGGGCGAAGACACGGTTTACAAGGCATTGCAAAGCGCTCTTAGAAAGCCATCAAGAATGCAAAACCACAATGGCAACCTTACAATGGGTATACTGAACACTGCCCTACATCTGAGAGGTGCAGATGCGGAGATAATCGGCACTGCAGGCGCTATGTATGGGATAGATAATGGCAGATCAGGTACAGTTACAAACGATGTGATGCGGGAGCTTAGCCGCCGGGGAGTTGATAAAGCAACTATTGAAAAGACATTGGAAAAGACTGCTGAAGGCTATAGGAGCTAAAAAAGTGCAATGAATAAATAAACTTGGATCAGATAGGAAACGGTAATGAATATGCCTGCAGTTGTGCCAGATTCTTCAGTGCTGCCCTTCAGGCACCAGCTAGACGCAAGTTTGCTCTCGAATAAAGCAAATTTTGAGCGCTATGATACTGGCATAGATGAATTCGCTTCGTTGATAGAAAAAGATACAAAGAGGGTATTTCCTTTCAAGTACGACAGGCCAGAAGATTTAATCTCTAAAGGCACATTTGCCTCATATGAAGGCGATGTTAATGCCTTTGTATCTGGTTTCAGAAACCGCGAGCGGCTAGGTTTTCTCATATTAATCTATCTTGGCCGGACCCAAAACAAGCTGAAAGCCCAGAATAGCTCCACTGATCTCTCAATGATTATTTTTTTCAGCAGGCTCTCAATGCTATGCAGCGAACTTGAAAGGATGACTTCCAAGGAAGCTAAAATAACTGTCGCAGTTGAGAACACATTCTTCGAAAGAAATATTTTTCGCTCAACTGCAGACCCTGAGGCCGAGATTCGCAATATTCGGCGGCTTCTTTCTGATTTTGAAATAAAACGCATATGTTTCGAACCTGTGCAGAAATTCCTCGGAGAAGGCTATATTGACTCCTTCAACAATAACCTGGAGGCACTGAAAAGAAGGGAAAGCGAGCTGAAGGCAGACTCTAACTTCAACAAGATGTTCAGCCTTTTCTATGGCTCTTACCCGACGAAATCCTTCGATGAAGCTCTCTCGCTCTATTCAGCAGGCACAAACCCTGAAATTTCGGAATGGGCGCTGGAAAGCACTATTAGGTACATGGCATTCTTCAACGCAAGAGATGAGACAGATTTCTGGGGAAGAAACAGCGATTTTATTCGAAGCACTGACAGCAATAGGAAAGGGGTTCTCTCATTCAGATTCAGCATTGGCAGACTCTCTCCAACTCAAGGCACATCAACTACAAATAAGGGGGAAATAGGCACCGAATACTACTATGACATAGTTAAAGCCTCATCTATGAAAAATGAGACCATCAATTTTCTATGTTATAAGGGCGCAGAAATGTGTGTTTCAAACCCACAAATCTGACATGTAGAGAAGCAATTTAGTATTTGCTGTTAATAATTATGAAGATGGATACGTATATCGGCTTGGATATGGGTAAGACTAAATTAGCTGCTGGCCTCGTTACTGAAGAAGGCAAGATACTAAGAAGGAATTCAGTGCTAACCGATTGGAGTGATGGCGGCATAAACATACTCGATCAAAGCAGGAACCTTTTGCGTAGCCTCATCGAAGGCGCTGAAAAACCAAAGGGAATAGGCATCGGATGCTTTGCGCTTGTGGACCAACGCCGCGGGGTTATAATAAAAAGTTCTGTTAAGTCTTGGATAAATACGCCGCTCTCCAAGATATTCTCTGAAGAATTCGGCATGCCTACTGTAATAAACACTGATGTGGAAGCAGCATGCTTGGCAGAGTACCTTTTTGGCGCAGCAAAAGGTTCAAGGACAGCTTCGTATATGACTATATCCTCTGGCATAGCTGAGGCCACAATTTTTAATGGCAGAATATGGCATGGAAGCAGATCTCTGGCCGGCCATATAGGCCACCTTGAGATGAACTGCCCTGGCACTATGGACGACCTATTCAGCGGCTGGGGGATGGACGAAAAAGCGAAAAATATATCTGGCAACAAAATAAGCACCAAAGAGATATTCGATGCTGTAAATACAGATCCAAACCATCCATATTCAAAGATAATAAAAGACGCAGTAAGAACTGCAGGGGCGGCAGTTGCATGGATAAACAATCTGATAAACCCTGATGTGATAGTTATCGGAGGCAGCATAGGGCACAATCAGAAGGGCTTCGTAAATGCCATAAAGTCGGAAGCAGAAAGGATAATGGGCGTTTATATGGTGCAATATCCCGGCGGCCTTAATGTACTACCTTCTGCACTCGGCAGCGACAACGGGATAATAGGCGCAGCTCTGCTTCCTAAGAACGAGGTTGCAAACGATTGACATTTAGGTGTTTTAGATGGATAATGGAGAATTCGACACAGAACTTATGGACGCAGCTATATACAGCAAGAGCCCATTCACGAAAATCGCTGCTCTTGAACGATTCGGTAAAAAACTAACAGTGCTGCAGAAGGCAAAAATACTCAAAGATACAAATCCGTATGTAAGAAAAGCAGCTACCATATATCTTGGCCTTTCAGAGAGTCAGTTAGAACACATGCAACATGACAAAAGCTGGCATGTAAGGAAGACGCCGCCAAGGTATCTGAAACAGAATGGCCGTCAGATAGACATCTCCCTGAATGATAAGCACGAGGCAGTAAGGGCCTTCGCAGTCTTAAAGCAGAACTTAAATGAGAAGCAGATGGAGAAGGCAATTTCAGATCCAAGCAAGAAAGTAAGGGAAGCAGCAACATGGAGGAATCTGCATGAAAAAGAGAAGTTTAGCGAAGGGCTTTCTTCAAAAAACTGGTATATACGCGTAGCTGCCATAGAGATGTTCAAATCAAAGCTCACAGGAAGTAATGTCTCGGAGCAACTTTCATGCAGTAATTGGTATGTGAGGAAGACGATATCCAGTGTCGACAAAATATTTAACAAGGCGCAGATATCTGCCGCGCTAAACGATCCGCATTGGAGAGTAAGGGAAGCAGTAGGATGGCATCAGGATCTTACAAAAGAGCAGACCGAGAATATACTTAAAGACCCCAACCCTGCAATCCGTTCGCTCGCATACGCTAAGAGGGATCTGAACAAATATCTAATAGAAAAAGGCCTGAAAGACCCAGATTGGAGAGTAAGGGAAGCAGTCAGGATTTTTCAGCTTCGCAAGGCTGAATGAACCTCTGTATCAAACCGCGGGCAAATACCTTTGAGAAGAACTGCAAATTGTTAACCTGCAGGCCTATTCCTTCAACTTCAGCTTGAGCTCCTCTATTTCCGTTACATTTAGTGGGTCCTTGTCAAGAAGCCCAGCAAGGTGAAAGGTAATGTAATCGCCTATATGCACCATCGACATTATCCTCGAAAGTCTTGATTTACCCCTTGCCCCTATCTGCCTGAACATCGTGCCGGTTATCTCTTCAGTAGCCTTTATCCTCTTGTCCATCCTGCTGTCTCTGTTGTCGCTCAAGCAGAAGAAATAGAAATCTGATTTCTTGTACGTATTCTTCAGCGCCATAGTGTCATTATGGTTGAGCTCAGGAAACGAGCTGGAATACGCAATTACTTTCGAATTCTCATTAAACTGCGTCTTCCACCTGTAAGCTACAGCTTTGTATGGATATACTCCATATATGACAGGTATCTTCTTCCCCATGGCAACCTCCTCAGCTATGAGCTTCTCACCTTCGTTTTGTGCATCTATCTTTCCCAGAATATCGTATGCCTCTCCTATCTCATCATTGCCTGCCATGCCGAAAGATTTCAAGAGCGGCATTATCATGTATCCAAGCGCAGCCCTTGGCTGGAGCCCCTGCGGTATGATTATCGGTTCCTTAGATTCAGATGCCAGCGCTCCTCCAGATGTTATTGCAACCATCTTGGCGCCTTTTTCTGCAGCCTTATCGTACGCAGAGAGAGTCTCTTCAGTATTGCCTGAATAGCTTATAGCAACAAAAAGCGTTTCTTTATCTACAAAGTTCGGTATGTGATAGTCATTTACCATGTATACTGGCAACTCCGAGTAAATCTCCTGGAAGATCATGCCCGCTATGCCTGATCCTCCCATTCCTGCTATAACTATATTCTTGGCTCCAGCAACATCGAAAACCCTGTCAAACTTCAGTTGCTCCTTCAACGATACTAATTCCTTCACATAAGCTTCATTGGCCATTTTGAACACCGTTGATTTTATGCACGAATAACAATAAATAAGTACACAGCAAAACTTCGGAAGCAATTGTCAACACCAATATCATACGCATCTTCGTCAAACTCATAAATCTCCTGGAACATTTATAAGCCGCCAACAAAGATATGTATCACCATGGACATATCCATCTGGTAATTGCTAGCGATGATATCATGATAGAAGGCATTGCAATGCGAAGGCCGCACATCTCTAAGGCTGTTTTGCAGAACTCTGAGGAAATACGAAAGCTTGCTACATGGATGGGCAGCAATGCAGAATTATCAGTCTCTTATATGCGCAGCGCATCCAAAAAAACTGAAATAGGGAGAGCTGCGCTCGGATTCCTTTATACACATAACACCTTGCTAGAATTGACATCGCGTGGCAGAAAATATGGGTTAGATTCCACATATTCCTGTTCTGAAAAGTGGCACGATGCGGGGATAACTCGTATCCTAAAAGATGCATCTAGAGATATGGGAATCAGTTACACAGTTCAGGGCCGCTCCAAGATACTCATAGCGACAGCAGAACTTCTTGAGAGATCCCTTAGCATCTCTTCAGGAAATGAACTTGCATTATTTGCAGGGCACGTTACAAGGGCTGCCAAAGCACTCAGGAGGAGATTTAACAAGGCCCTCCCAACTCCTTCTGCGTTTTCAAAGGTAAACTCAACGCAAAACTATATCTATTCGTGCTTGTGCACTATAACTGCGACATATTGCTCCCTGCGCGACCCGCTTGAATCATCAGAGTGTTCTTCCTTCGAAGTAGCGCTTAAAAAAAGCATAAGATAGTATCTCTATTCATTGTATTACAAGTTCTTTCTGTAAAGCTCCGGTCTAAGGAACGGCGCAAGGGCATAGAAGCATAAAATTTTGAACATCTCTTCCCTGTTCGTAAGCTCTTTTGTAAGTAACCCTATTGCTCCTGTTTTCATGTTGGCATTCTTTACTCCAAAGACGTTATCTGCGATATCCTTCAACTCTTCACCTTCCCTTATTCGCTTTGCTATGTACTCAGGTATGGATATAGACGTGCCTCCGCCTATGCCTATTCTTCCGTTCCCATCCACTACGGCGACATAGCTGCATAGCATTAGCTCTGCGCCTGTTTTTTCCACTCCTCCTTCCATCCCTACGCCAAAATCTGCCCCAGTTTTCTTAATTGCCTCTTTTGCTCTATTCTCAGCCCCTCTCCTTGTTTCAGAGGAACTCATCGGCATCTCCGACACCCCTGATCTTGTTTTAAGCTTGCTGATTCTAACATTCCCAAAAGCCTCAGTGAACGCGGCTTCTGCTGCATTTACCTTTACCGGGTTTGTCGAGCCTACTGCGACAAGTATACCTATCTTGGTATCTCGTATCCTTTCTGCTTTAGGTTCTCCCTGTCCATCATGCTGTAGCGCCATACTATGTCGCCTCGTTTGTCTCCTTGCACCACCCATGGCTTTACTAGAACAACGTCTCCCTCCTTTATCCAAAATCTCCTCTTCAGCCTTCCTGGTATAGAACATGTCCTTTCGTTCTTGTCTGAGCAGAAGACCATGAAATTTGTGGCGCCTAGCGCCTTGGTGATAATCCCTATTATCTCATCGTCCTTTGGAAGCAGCAGCGCACGCGGGGCTTCGGGGTTTGGCTTTTTGTACATATGACCACTCAGTAGCTTTTTACAGTATACCTAGCTCCACATGCTTCGCATATTATATTGACGTATCCCCTGTCCCTGCCTTCCATGCGCGTATCTGGCTTGCCGCACTCCTTGCATATGACGTAGGCTACGAAAAATCTCTTTATCTTTTCATTTAGGGTATTTGCGTTTACTTTCGCGCTTATCTCCATGCCGTGCGCTGTAAGGCTTACTGGGGCTGCCAATTCTCTTGTGAGGTATTTTGCTATCTCACTCTTGTCCCTTCTCGCCTTGTCAGCTATCTGATCAATATTCTTCACTATAGTTTTGTTGCCCTGCACCAGCGAATCTGCTAAAGGTATCTGAAAGTCAGATTTCTCTGCGGATAGGCTCGGCAACTCTGCAAACGCCCTATCTAGCAACTGCTCATAATTCACTTTAATCACATATAACATTCAACGTAAGCATATTTAAATGTAAATACACCTGCTTTTGGCACTCTCAATGTCCCTTTTTCTTTTTGCTTTGAAATCATTAGCGAACAGAAACGCAACCTATGGGCACCCGCTCATTATGCGTCCGCGCGCCTTCTGTTGAATCTTTGTTGGATGTTTGCATTTATAAATCCCGAAAGGAGGAAACTGGAAGCTAGATGCGACCTTTTCTTTATAGAATTACCAATAGTAATTTTATATGCTAAAATTATTATAAATATGTTGCATATAATAACTTAAACATCATGAATGATCAAATGAAAACCCGGACACTGAAGACAAACCTAATGGCATTTGCTCTCCATTCAAAATTCTTTGCCGCGTGATTTTATGCCTGAAATTATAGATCGCAGAGCAATAATATTGACGCAGTTTCCCACGGGCAATATGCGCAATTCGAGACAAAGTGTAGAAGTAACCTGCAGCGATTCAACACTAACCGGATTTCTTAGAAAGGCTTCCGGGCAGATTCCAAAAAATTCAATCAGGAGCACTGCAAAAGCAGTTATGGAGCTTGTAAGCGATTCCCTAAAATTTGATTTTGAGAGAGAGTTGTCTATCCATGTGAGCTGGATACAATGCAATGGGTATAAGCTGCCTGTCAAACTTGGGGAATTCATATCAGAAGGAGTCGGCGTCTGCGTGGAGCGGTCGATTCTTTCACAAGTGACGCTTTCATATCTCGGAGTGAAGAGCTCCTTAGCATGTGCCTTCGCAAAAAAGGAACATGTTGGCAAACTCTTTGGCCATTTCTGGGTTGAACTAAAGGATGAAAATGGCATTTCTTTTGTTCTGGATCCTAACGATGGCCTTCTCAGTTTAGAGCGGGCTTACATGCATTATGAAATACCTGAAAAGAGGCTGATTGCATTAAGGCAAGAGATAAGTAGGCCACTGCATGAGCTTCTAAGATCTGCAAGTTAGAATATGAAAGCTTCTTAATCCAACATTGCAAAAAAGAAACCGCTATAAAGAGAATAGTTCAAGGATAGAAGCATGGACAAACTTATCAAGTACAAAAAGAGCGTGATAGTTTCCTGTGACGTAAGGGCTATCGGCCATCTTAGGAAGCTTGTAGAGCAGACGTGCAACGTGCCAAAGGTAGGAGGATACAAGGTGGGCCCCATCCTCTCTATAAGATATGGCTTGCCGAAAGTGGTAAAAGAGATACGCAAACTCACTGATCTTCCAGTAATATACGATCATCAGAAGGGAGGGACTGATATACCTGCGCTAGGGAAAGAGTTCATAAGCGCGGTAAAAAGCTCAGGCGCCGATGCCCTGATACTCTTCCCGATGTCTGGCCCGGCCTCTGAAGAAACATGGATAAACGACGCAGAAGAAGCAGGCCTCAAGGTGATAGTCGGCGGTGAGATGACCCATCCCAAATATAAAAGGAGCGAAGGCGGTTACATACACGACGATGCGCTTGATGAGATGTACTTGCTCGCAGCTGGCATGGGTGTAAGGGATTTTGTGGTTCCTGGCAATAAATCTGATCGAATAAAGCATTACAAAGAACTCCTCAATAAAGCTGTAGGCAAGGAGATTGTATTTTATTCCCCTGGATTTATACTACAGGGCGGATCTATAGCTGCAGCTGCAAAAGCAGCGGGCGAAAGATGGCATGCCATAGTCGGCAGGTATATCTACTCTGCAGAAAACATGCGCAAGGCGGCATCTGAGATAACAAGAAAACTTTGAACCTTGTCTTTCCGACGCAACTAAGCCGATAAACATGGAGCATCAAAAGGGCTATATTTGTTGTTCTGCTGTATAATAGCCGCATATTGCGAGCGTAGTCTAGCCTGGTAGGACTTTGGCTTGCCAAGTCAATGGCCCGGGTTCAAATCCCGGCGCTCGCATTTCATTACAGTAGCATATCAAGCCTTTTTCGCGTGTACATACATGTACTTGAAAAGCCTGCCTACTGCATCCCACTCTTCTGCATAATTTACAATTGAAAATCCACAGCGTTGCATGCTAGATTCAACTGCATTACGGGTGTGGTAGTTCACATTTATCTTTCCACCTTCATGTGCCTCCTCTACAACTTCTTTCTGCTCTTCTGCTGCTCTTGTAGTTATAAATACGGCGCCGCTCTTGGCAAGAACGCGGGCAAATTCTCCAAATACCTTATCGAGCTCGCTTTCCATTATATGTATAAGCACGCCTCCTGCGCACAAGATGCCATCGAAAGTGCCTTCTTTAAATTCTAATTTGCGTATGTCCATCCGGCGAAAGTTGACACTGGGAGCTTTCTCCCTAGCAATCTTCAGCATGTCCTCCGAATAATCTACGCCTATCACATTAAATCCTTCCCTTAGCAGATAGCTTTCTGCAATGCCGGTACCGCAGCCTGCGTCAAGTACGATTCCGTTCTTCGGCAGCATAGTGTAAAATCTGTTATAGCAATTGTCGATGAACTTCCTGTTATCCTCATCCATTCTCACGTTGCTCCAAAGCATATCATAATCCGTAGCAACCTTGCTGCTGAAGTAATGGCGTTCCGGATCTTCCTGTACGATTCCCATATAAACACAATCTACTTTTAGCGCAAGTAGAATTTATTAATATACATAGTTCACAAACCCGTACCGTGAGCTGAATGCCTGCCTTTCTTGGCCTTGCTCATCGTGTGCAGCGTTATGAGCGCCTGGAGCCTCTGGCTGGTTATAATTCCAATAGGTTTGCCTCCCCTTACAAGTATGCCTATGCCTGTTTCGCCAAGCTGCACTATTGCATCTATCACATTAGTATTCGCAGGCAGGTTCGGCACGTTAACTGTAAGACCCTGCGCATAATCTGCAACAGCAGCTCTCCTCCTGAAGATATCTACAAGTGCGTAGCCGTCGCCTCCCTTTGTTATTATTATATGCTCCTTGCTACTCTTGAATAGCCTGTAAAGCTCCTCAATACTGGCGCCAGGGTCCACAAGCACAAAATCCTTTGCAGCAGCACTAATCACTGTAAGCCCCTTGGTATCCCTCCTGAGTATGGCGCGCTCCCTCTCCGCCTGCGTGCCGCCATATAACCAGAATGCTATGAACAGCGTGATCAAGAAGTCAACTTCTTTCACTATAAAATTGGCATTGATTTCTATTATGTAAGCCAATGTCCCTACAACTATCAAAGCTATAATGTACTTGCTGATCCTGGCTGTTAGCATTGTAGCGTCAAATTCTCCGCGCTTTTCCCTCAGGTAGCTCATCATCACTCTTCCTCCGTCCATTGGGAATGCCGGAAGCATGTTGAAGAGCCCAAGGAACATATTCAGTATGAACATCAGCTGCATTGCAAAAGTTATGATTCCCATGGGTGATATCACTGCAAGAATTCCAAAGATGCCTCCAAGAAAGAGGCTCATGACAGGGCCTGCGATTGAGAGGTTGAACTCTATGTCCGGCCTTATCCTTACGCTGTCTATCATAGAGAGACCTCCTATTGGAAGTAATATTATCTCCTTAACTTTTACCTTGTTTCTTATCGCAGTGACTGAATGCGCCAGCTCGTGCAGGAAGACGCATGTGAAGAGAAGCACTATCCCAAGGAATCCTAATATATAGATGGACTCTAGGGTGAACAAGAAGAGAAAGAGGGGCAACAGCAGTAGAATCACGAAAGTCCAATGGAGGCTTATCCTTATACCAAATACACTGCCTATCCCTACAGATCCAGAAGCCATTCCACCATCGATTCATAAGTCATACCGTATCAATGGTTATTAATCTTTAGGTGATTCTTCATTTATGATAAAGTTCATCAAAGGCACGCCTGCAGTGTTCGTGGAGCCAGAGAATGCGTTAGTAGTTGGAGATATGCATCTTGGCAAGGAGCTAGCCATGCGCAATTCTGGGATATACTTCGCAGACGCTGCAAAGTCCATAGCCACAGAGCTACTAAAGATATACGAAAATTCCAATGCTTCGAGGCTCATCCTTCTGGGTGATGTGAAAGAAAGCATAGCGTATCCTCCTACGGAGGAACGCAGGTCCATACTTGATTTCTTTCATCTGCTTGGGGACATCCGCATAAGCATAGCAAAAGGAAACCATGATGCGCACCTTGCCGAGGTTCTCCATGATCTTGGCATAGATGCCGAGGTAAAACATGAGATAAACCTAAGGCAGGCATCCCTGATGCACGGCAATTCCATGCCTTCCGAAGAGGCCCTTGGCAAAAGGCATGTGATAATGGCGCACGGACACGCCGTGGTGCGCGGAGTAGATTCTGATAAAAAGATATGGATTGTCGCAGGTCCTGGAAAGGGAAGCAAAAGGTACGGCGTAAGGAAGAATTCAAAGCTTGTCATCGCACCGGCATTCAGCAGGCTGATAGGCGGCACGAGGCTTAGCCAAAGCCTTAAGCAGTTTATACCTGCATTCAGGAACGACCTTTTCGACTTCAAAAGCTCCATTGTCTACGATCTGGAGAAGAAGCTGCTCGGGAAAGCCGATGACATAGCTTCTGAGGATTAGCTTCAGCCTGACAAATGTAGAGCATATGTTGAAATATTCGGCTATCCCTCCGCACACACCTGCTACGATCCCCGAAGGGAGTGGGTTTTACACCAGCGTAGATAAACCTGCTACGGAGTTTGCTCAGCCTATGATCTTTAGTAGTTCGTTCAGCGCCACATGCAGCTCTGCCATATTGAAATGGCCCATCCCCTGTTGCATAAGCACCTTCGCACCAAGCTTCTCCTTCAGTATTTCGCTCTGTCTGAGCGGCACGTAACCATCGTTGTCCGATGCTATGGCTACAAACCTTTTGCAGCGTGCATTTATCCTCTTCCAATCCACTGGCTCATCCAAGAAATTGGCAATCTGCTTTATACCCAAGTCTTCCGTGAACCCAGCGACTAGCACAGCGCCTCCTATTTTATCCTCATCTCCCAGACCCTGCATATAGCGCAGTATCGTTATGCATCCCAGACTATGGCCTACCATGAATGTCTCCGCATCAGGCCCGCCGACTGCCTTTCTTAATGTCTCCAGCCATGCAGCCAGCTTCGGATTCTCTGAATCAGGCATGCGCGGAACTACTGCTTCCATTCCACGCTTTTCAAGCATCTCTTTGAGCCACGGAAACCAGTTTGAGCCCGGATCGCCTCCCCATCCGTGTATTATGAAGACCCTCTTGGCCATGCATCTCAGCAACTACTATATCCACTATCAATATAAAATGGCGCAGGGCGCTTGGGTTCTGCATAGCATCTTATGGCATATAATTGAAAAATTTAGATTTATGTAAATACCCTGTTGCAGTAGTATATTTAATGCTTTCAGTTTGATAGATAGTGGCTCAGGCCGCTACCATATATTGTGCTTATATTTTTGAAATACACAAGATATGGTGGTTTCCTGGCGTTTTGCTTAAATGGTGTTGTAATGGCTGATGATGGGAAAAATGTTGTTTTAAAAGAGGAGGAGAAGGTACAGGAGCTTCATCAGGATGGCGTTGTGACCATCCCAAAGGAGACGTTTGATTTCTTTGGAAACGATGAGATACGCGCGAGGGTCTTCTATGAAAAATATGCCCTTAAAGATGAATCAGGCAAGATAATAGAAAAGACTCCAAAGGAAATGTGGCATAGAGTTGCAAAGGCGATAGCAGCTGTGGAGGCAGGGGCCAGGGTCGCAGAGTGGCAGGAGAAGTTTGAATGGCTGCTCAGCGATTTCAAATTCGTTCCAGGAGGCAGGATTATGTTTGGAGCAGGTCAGCCAAGGAGGTCAACGCTTCTGAACTGCTATGTGATACCGATAAGGGAGGATTCCATCGAAGCCATATTCGACTGGTGCAAGGAAGCTGCCAGGACGTACAGCTTCGGAGGAGGCGTAGGTACAGACATAAGCATCCTGAGGCCAAAGGGCGCTCCGGTGAATAACTCTGCTGTTTATTCTACTGGATCTACATCTTTCATGAACATTTTCAGCGAGACGACGCACACGATAGGCCAGTCGGGAAGAAGGGGCGCTCTCATGATAACGATATCCGTGGATCATCCTGACATCATGAATTTCATCAATATAAAGAAAGATCTAAGCAACGTGAGGTATGCAAACATCAGCGTGAGGGTCACAGATGAATTCATGCGCGCTGTAGAAGGGAACGGGGAATTCACGCTCAGATACGAGGGCGAAAGAGTTGGGCGATTCGAGAAGAAGGTCATGGCGCGGGATGTCTGGAGTGCGCTGGTCTCCTCTGCGAGAGATTGGGCGGAGCCTGGATTGATCTTCTGGGACGCTGTTAAGAAGTATTCCCCTAGCGAGTACAACGGCATGGAGGTCGTCGGGACAAATCCATGCTCAGAACAGCCTCTGGACAAATACGGCGCATGCGATCTGGGAAATATAAATCTCTCCGCGTTCGTACTTGGGCCTTTCACATCCAACGGAACCCTCGATTGGCAGAACCTAGAGAAGACCGTGCGCTACGGGGTAAGGTTCCTAGATGATGTGCTGGATTACAACGACCCAAGGCAGCCTCTCCAGCAACAGAGAGATGCAGCAAGGAACAGCAGGAGGATAGGCATAGGCGTAACCGGCCTCGCTGACATGCTTATAAAGCTGGGCATGAAGTACGACACGGACGAGGCGCTAATGTTCGTAGATGAGCTCTTCGACAGGATAAAACAGATAGCGTACGATGAGAGCATAGAGATAGCCAAGGAGAAGGGGAGCTTCGGAAAGTTCGAGAGCGCGAAGCACCTCTCAATGCCTTTCATACAGGCATTGCCACAGGAGATAAAAGACAAGATTTCAAAGTACGGCCTCAGAAATGTAGCTATACTCACAATACCTCCGGTAGGCAGCGGATCAGTGCTTGCAGGCACATCAAGTGGCATAGAGCCTGTCTTCGCATTTGAATATACCCGGAGATCAGAATCATTAAGTCAGGAATACTTCAAAGTATATCATCCTCTGGTGCTTGATTACATAAAGAGGTCCGGCCTGGCCGAAGGTGCAAAACTCCCAGATTACTTTATACCTGCGCATAAAATCAACGCAGAATTCAGGGTTAAGATGCAAGGCACAATACAGAAGCACATAGACAGCGCAATATCCTCTACTGTGAATCTCCCAAGCGATACAACTGTCGAGAGGGTAGAGCAGATTTACATGCAGGCATGGAAAGCAGGATGCAAAGGCATAACTGTATATAGGGAGGGATCTAGGGAAGGAATCCTTATAACCAACGAAGAGACTGAGAAGGAGACAAAGGACAAAGTTGGGAATGTACCTTCAGTAACTCCTGCTATAGCAGAGTCTTGGGAACGCCCTTATACAATGTCAGGGCAAACGATAAAGATAAATACCCCACAAGGGGCGCTATACGTCACTGCCAACGCGGAGGAAGGCGATGGAGTTCGGGAGGTATTCATAAACCTCGGGAAGACAGGAAGCGACGAGAAGAGCTATACAGAGGCGATAGGCAGGCTGATAAGCAAGTACCTGCAGCTCGGAGGAGATGTTAAGGAAGTGATAAGCAGCCTGAAGGGAATCAGGGCTAACGTTTCAATATCCTGGGACAGAGGTATGAAAATATACAGCATACCTGACGCGATAGCGAAAGGGCTGGAGATCATGGCAGGCATAACCAAGCCTATGTTCACTTCAGACCTGCGCAAAAGCACAGCAGCGGATCCAAAGCTCGGCCGGCAGCTTCCTATAGGTGCTGAAGCTATAAAACCTGAGATGCCTGGCAACGAAGGGTTCGAAGCATGTGTGGCATGCGGCGAGAAAACAGCAGTACACGAGAATGGCTGCTACATTTGCAAGTCTTGTGGATATACTGTCTGCGATTGACTAAGCTACGATTTGACTCGCAAAAATACTGACTAAATCTGCAGCATTACGGCAGTATCGGCGCATTTTCCTCCTCAGTCTCTTCTCCTACTACCATTGCGCCTGGTATAGCAACCGGCGCTACTTCCTGCCCCCTTCTCTGCGCTTTGAGTTCATTGATCTCTGCCAGCCTTAGGAAATAATCGTCAAGCTCTCTTCCACGCTCCTCTCCTACCATGTTTGTAATATTCATCAGAGCTTCCTTCACCGTATCCTCCATATCTAGCAGTCTTTGCAGTGAATCCTCTGCATCTGATAGGGCATCCTTTAGTGGCCTATAAATATTTGAGGCGTCAGAATCTAGATTATCAACATTTACTGTATTGACTCTTCTCCCCAACAGTTTTGCTATTCCATTCTTACCGTCACTTATCATCGTATTGGTCTCTAAAAGCATCCTGCTGAGCAATACCTTCTCTCCTGCAGTAACCTCCTCCATATCGCCGAATAGCTTTACTTCAAGGTGCAGTTTTATATTTGCCTTGTTTATCCCTTGCACCAGTTGGTCTATATTCAATACTTCTCCTCCTACATCTATCCTCTTCTGTGTCGCAGGGTCAATATGCACCACTCCTCCGTGTCCCTTTGCATACCTTACCATCTCGCAAAGGCGCTCCACGTCATCTCTGTGTTCCTTTATTTTCTTAGTGAGTTCAGTGTGCATGACGGCCTGCGCAGCCTTCTCAGCGCTACTTTCACTTATACTCTTCGAAACTTTCCTCAATCCATAATCGCCCAAGCTCTGTGGCCTATCAATCTTCTCTTTCAAGAAATCGTAGCCTGCCTTTATCGCGCCTATTGTCTTATCCTTGTATACCACATCAAATGCCATCTTGTATAGAGTTACCTGCACAACTGCACTCTCCAGTTTTTTAAATTCTCCCACAAGCGCATCGATATCCAGCTTTTCCACTCTCTTCACTACCGCCTCGTTTGCGGAATCCATATCCCTGCCTAACATTTCGCCTATCCCATATACCCCTTCCTTGAAAGCTGACGTAGAAGTAGCCCTTTCTTTTCTTATTGCAGATCTCCTCATGCTATCTGATAAGCTTTTCACTACATATGCCTGAGTCCCCACATCTCCAAATCTGTGTATCTCTCCCCTTGCTTCTTTCATTTTGTCAAGCAAATCCTGAAGGAAAACGCCTTCGGTAGCTGGTGTATATCCTGACAGGATTTTGCCTATCTCCTCTCTTGCCATGGCATCTCCATTTTCAGTGGCGTTCTCCAACTTCCTGTCAAAATCTAGCCTCAAAGCCCTTATTTCCTCTGCACTCTTTGTAGCTTCCAACCTCTTTTCCGCGGAGGTTATTGCATCCATGTACGCTTTAAGCTGGCGCTTATGCGGCAGGCTGCCTTCGCCTGCCATGGGAGTACTCTCAAATTCCATGGCCTTATTTATCAATTCTTTAACGCGTTGTGCAAACTCGGGATCTTTTGCGTCAATGGCCTTTATTTCTTCGCTATTTTCTCGATCATATTCTACATATCCCGAAGTAATGAATTTCATAGCTCCCAGACACTCTTCTTTCAGTCTGCTCTGGGCCTCCTTATGCTCATAACCCATAGCTTCCTCCAGCCACATCAAGCCCCTCCTGAACTGCGTCTCAACTCCGGCTATCTGCCTGACCTCTGAAACTGCCTCCCTAGATAACTTATCTGCCTGATTTCTAACTAACCCTACGTTTGATAACCCATGGGATACGGATCGCTTCGCGCTAGTAACAGATTCTTTGACTGCCATTCAATGTCCCTATTGTAGATATTACAACTTATGATATTTAAATATACATGGAAATGCTTTTAAAGGCGATTCCGACTTACAGAGAGATATCCCTCTTGCCCATGTATTTTTTGGCAATGCGCTCTACTAGGCGCTCTGATGCTCCTATGTAAGTCTTCGGGTCGCCAAGCTCCTTTACTTCCTTTTCAGAAAGCAGCTTCCTTACTTCCCTGTCTCTGAGGAGAACCTCAGAATATTGGATTGACTTTGCAAATGCCTTTGATGCAGCCCTGTTGACTATATTTCTGGCTTCGCTTCTCTCCATGCCCTTGGATATAAGCCTGCTCATGATACGCTGCGAAGTTATCACGCCATTAGTCAGGTTCAGATTCCTTTCTATATTTCTATGCACAGGCTCTACTCTCTGCATCAAGTTCTCAATAAGCCTTGCAGAGTAATCTGCAAGAACAAACGATTCGGAGATTGCAATCCTATCCGAGAGAGAGGCAGTAAGGTCCCGGAAGTCTTCGCTGTGCACTGCCTCCATCTCCGATACTGCGTATCCCCTTATTATCCTAGAGATAGAAATGCACCTCTCTTCTATGTGTGGATTGCCGTGCAGGTTTTTGTGCGGCATCGCAGAGCTGCTTATTACTCCCTTATCTGGCATCTCCTGGAGCTCAAGTATCTCATTTCTCTTTAGAGTCTTTATGTATTCTGCTATTGACTCCAATCTGCCTGCAAGCACTGCTATATCATTTATTACATATGCGATATCTTCTCTAGGAGGTATCTGCATTGTAATTTCTGCAGGAGCTATGCCTATGCTACGCAGCATTTCGCCCTGTATTTTCTCCCCATCCATGCCTTCATCGGCTGATACATCGAATGTGCCTATCGCGCCTGAGAACTTTCCATG
>JAJYXO010000016.1 GCA_021801765.1 Microcaldota archaeon
CATAGCTGCGGGCATGGGAGGGGGGACAGGAACAGGCGCAGCGCCAATAGTCGCCAAGGTAGCAAGGGAGATAGGCGCAACTGTTATAGCTACGGTTACCTATCCTTTCAACCTTGAGAGAAGCAGGAAGACAAAGGCAGAATGGGGAATAAACCAACTAAGCGGACAGGCAGACTCAGTGATAGTAATAGAGAACGATAAGCTGCTTTCATATGTGCCTAACCTTCCTATCGAGAGGGCATTCGAGCTTGTAGATAACATAACTGGCAATGCTGTGAAGGGCATAGCAGATACAATAACGCTGCCTAGCTTGATAAACCTGGATTTTGCAGACCTGCGAAACGTGGTAAGAAACACAGGCACTGCAGTAATAAGCATAGGATCTGGATACGGCTCAGGCAGGGTCGAGCAGGCAATCAAGTCTACGCGAACGCATCCGCTGCTAACGGTGGATTATGACGGCGCAAAAGGCGCGCTGGTACATGTTGTAGGAGGCTCTAACCTCACAATAAGCGAAGCCACTGAGATAGGCAACGGTGTAACGCAGGATCTTGCACCTGACGCAAACGTGATATTCGGCGCAAGGCTGGCGCCTGAACTTAACGATCAGCTCAGGGTCATGTGCGTTGTCACAGGCGTAAAGGCCAAGTTCGGCGAGAAGAGAGCCGATAGCGGATCATCGCCACTCAGAATGGAAAACGTAGAGCACCTCTACTGAACTAATCCTTTTGTTTTTATTTCATACGCTGTCTTCATGCTCTATTTCCTCTTTTTTTCCAACGGCTTTGAGCAGAGCAGGGAGTCGGAGCTCAGAAGGATATCTGAATTCAAGATTGTAGATTCATACAGGAACGCCATAATTGCGAGCGCACCTGCTGATTTGGAGAAGAAAGTGGCAAAGGCAAAGCCCATCTTCCTATACAGTATCTTTCCAATCTCCGCCACTGTGAAGATAACTGAAGATGAGTATCTCGAAAGCATCTACAAGCTATGTATGAAGGCAATAGGAACGAGCTGCGCAGGAAGCATAAAGGCCGAGTGCCTAGATCTTAACTCCAAGAGAGGCTATTCTGCAAAGGATATAGAAGTCTATGTGGGAAAGAGGTTAGAGGAAGACGGATTCAGCGTGGATCTGAAGAACCCTGATTTTTTCCTATACCTGGTTCTTATGAATATGAAAGGCTATGCGGGATGCGGGAGATATGCAGAACTCAGCAGAAGCTACATGGAGCCTTTCAGACATTACGGACACGAGTACAAAGTTAGTAGATCAGAGTTAAAGCTGGCTGAAGCCTTCGATGAATTCGGAATAAAGGCTAAAGACGGAGTTGCATTAGACATAGGGGCAGCCCCTGGCGGATGGAGCCTCTTCATGGCTTTGCACGGTTTCAGGGTGATAGCCATAGACAAAGGCAGCCTTGACTACGATGCCATAAAGAAAGCAGGGGTCTCAGTCAAAGTAACAGAAGATGGCAAAGAAGCAGGCAAACTGCTGAAGAAATTTGAGATACTGCATATAAAATCCGATGCAGCAAAGGTCAGCTTCAAAGATATCTCAGATATAAGATTGCTGGCAAATGACGCCAATCTGCAGCCATCCGAATCATGCGGCCTTATGGGGAGATTTTACGGAAGCATGGGGAAGGGTTCTGAGATAATAATGACTATCAAATGCGCGACAAGGAACGTGGAGAGCTATATAAAAGAGGCTAAGGACGGTATAGGAGATGTATGGCAGATAGACAGAATTATGGCTTTGCCAAGCAACAGGCAGGAAGTAATGCTGCATGCTGCAATGAAAAAGAAGTAGTGGTGTGCCGTAGCCTCCCTTCTGTTTTAGGCGGCATTTGACTAAGCGGCTTATGCCTTGCACGCTCACCGCCTGCGCATCGGCACGTTTCATCCGCACCGGCGCGCTCGTAGTGTCATTGCTTTATGCGCCGCAGCGGTCTCGTTTCTGCTCCGAATCAGGCATTTCTGCCATGCAGGCTCTGCGTGGGGAGAGCTTCCTCAGCCTTTCGGCCGTAGGCCGCCCGCACACCACCACATTTATAACTATTGCCAATGAATATAAAGATATGCAGCTAATCCCCAGCCAGATAGGCAGTTCCCTTGGCCTTATGCTCACCTTCGCAGGCATAGTGCTCGTTATTTTTATACTCTGGAAGCTAGGCAAGAAACTGGTAGGCATACTGGTGAACAGCATATTCGGCATAATACTGATGCTTCTTCTTGACTACATATTCAACGTAGGCATACCTATAACCATACCTACAATCCTATCTGTTGCAATCTTCGGCCTTCCAGGCGTAGGCACGCTTTTCATACTCAAGCTATTCGGAGTCTCCCTTGCAGCCTAATCGCTACTTTGCGAGGTCTATATCCTCCTTCTTTATTGTTTTTCTCTTGGCATGCGCAGCAAGCTTCACTGCCTTTTTTGCTATTGCATACGCATATTTTTCAACTACTTCTGCCATCTCTGCTGCAGCTCCATCACTCACTCTTTCAGCGCCAAGTTTCTTAAGCATCTTCTTCACAGAGGCCTTTGCCATGCTCACTAAAGTCACCTAGAATCCTTCTGCACCGCTGCCTTTATATATCAATCCGTAGGTTGCGTATATCTATGAACCGCATTGGCAAAGAAAGCGAGGAGCAAATATCATACAGGGAGCTTGCGGCTAAGGACTTCATGGAGCTTTTCAAACTTGTGAAGAATGTAGCATCCGATTCTCCTGAGGCGATGACAACTGACATCTCAGGTGAAGCTGCGTTTATGGATATCTTCACCAAGAAGCTATCAGGAATGTACTCCGGAAACCTCATTGACCTGGTGGCAGAGAGCAGAGGATGCATAATCGGAGAGTGCGAAGCTGTAATAGATGCCTCCAACAGCATCATTGGCATATTGGTCGATAAAAGATACAGGCGCTCTGGCATAGGCTCAGAATTGCTCAACTCCATCATGCCAAAACTCCAGAAGATTGGTGTCAGAAATCTAATTGCAGAGGTTGCAGATGAGAATAAAGGTACGATAAGATTCTTCTTACAGAATGGTTTCTCAGTAGCAGGCATCTATGAGAAGGAAATCTACAACCAAAAGATCAAGGTAGTGTGGCTGTTACGAAAAATTCATGTAGAGTTGTAAGAAGCGATGTACGTCCCATTCAACTGGGATATAACAATGTATAACGAGTTGCTGGTTTCAGGTGCAGAGTACCTTATAGTCCATGTGTTGTTGTACTCCTGGCCCCCTACATTGGAAGTCTTGTTATAATATGCACTCACAACTACGTTTGCGCCATACTCCCCGGAGAATTTATTCACAACAGAAAGGTTTAGTAGATGTGCCATAGTTATCGCTACCGGGTATGAACCTATTATGTATGTCCTGCTTTTGTTGTAACCGTATACTTTGCATCCTGACGTGTAAATTGTCTGTGTGCCATTCACAAATCCGTATCTTGGATAATCGAAGTAGTAAGCGAGGTAAGATGGGCACTGTTTTGTAGCATTGGTTATAACTGTAGCCACTACATCCCAGCTTCCAGGAGATGTCGATTCGGTTGCATTGGTTATGTTCACCACTGCTCCTTGGTTTGAGTTCTGCAGATAATCAACCAC
This sequence comes from Microcaldota archaeon, assembly GCA_021801765.1. Classification (GTDB taxonomy): domain Archaea; phylum Micrarchaeota; class Micrarchaeia; order Micrarchaeales; family CABMGC01; genus JAJZIU01. Next base: position 3,622 of record JAJYXO010000016.1, read on the forward strand.
CTGGGAAACCGCCTCAGATCTGGTCAAGTATTCGGCATGCGTGCTGCTTATCGCATAATAAGCCACGAAGATTATCCCTATAATCACAACCATCGCTATTATGGATTTTAGCAGCAGGTCCATGAACCTATACAATCAAGCATATATAAAAATCTTGTTATGGGTCTAGACGGAAGATGTTGGCATTAGCATATGGAATATCAGATCGGGTTAGGCGGGAACCTTGTCTTCACATCTCGCATCTCCGCATCAACTATCTCCTTCCATTTCTGAAATGCCCCTGGGCTCTCCGGATATCCTCCGTATATCTCGTTTAGCCTCTTCATCTTATTGACAGTGTAGACTAGGTTCCTGAACGCATCTATGTTTGCTATGCCGCTTAGAACCTTCATGAATGTGCCAGCGAGCGTCAGTTTTGGTATCCTCCCATAGCTTATCTCCACCGCCTCTTCTTCTGTTATGAAATGCGCCATGCCATAATTGAGCAGATTGTTGTTCAAGGACTGCAGGTAAACCCTGAAGGTTTCCATTCCTGCAGTCTTGTTACCATAAAGCGCATTATATCTTACGTTGTACTTCCATATTGACTCGAAACCGTACCTGCCTTCAGATATCGCTTCTGCAGCAGTCTTACCTGCTACTATTCCTGACACTAGCGCAGGACCTATTCCCCCAGCGCTTATCGGGTTCGGCATCGCCATGCTGTCTCCCGCTCCTAGGTAGCCTGGATATACTAGGCTGTCGAACTGCCTGCGCACTGGCACCGACCAGTAACCCTTTCCATTGCTGTCTGCATTGTCAAGGTCCTTTGTCTTCAGTATCTTGTTCCACTTGATGTAGTCGTCTATAAGCATATGGAGCGTATCCTTCCTTCCCATCTTCTGGTTCCTTATCTCCAGGCTCTTCTTCTCTACCCCGAGCCCTATATTCACCCTCTTGCCTTTCTTCGGGAAGACCCATCCATAGCCTCCAGGGGCTAGCTCCTGGTTAAGGTGTATGAGCGCGTTCTTGGGATCATAGTAGCGCAGGTCCTCTCTTTCACTCTCAAACGAGACTATATATCTGCCTGTCGACTCTATGTCATCTGTGCTAACATCCTTTCCTATATATGGGTTCTCTGGAAGCCTCCTTCTCAGCATGCTGGCTACTCCAAGAGCATCTACTACCAGCTTTGCACCTATCTCCATTTGCTCATTCTTTTCGTTTCTTCCAAAAATGCCTACTACTGCTCCATCTTTTATCAGCGGCCCGCCCACTTCGAATTTGGATCTGTACTCTGCACCGCTTTTGACTGCGTATTCAGCCAGCTTCCTGGCGAAGACAGGCCTATTAAGTATAAATCCCTCGCCTTCAAACATGAACTTATGCTCCATATCTGGGCTGAATGCATAAACGCCATCTACTTTCACGTCAAGCTCAGGGTAATCAAACTTCAATCCTATCTCCTTAGTGACGAAATCTACATGGCTTTTCGCCACAGCGTCTCCGCAGACCCATCCCCAATTGGTCTTCTTCCCTACCTCAAGAGTATCATTCCTGTCAAGCATTAGCACCTTGCTCCCGCCCTCCGCAGCTGCCGCAGCCGCAAGTGATCCGGCTATGCCTGCACCTGCGACTATTACGTCATAATTCTCCACTTTATCAACTTTTCTGCTTCCTGATCACTACAATAGGTATTATGTCCTCGTTGTATTCTATTTCTGCGAGCTGGAGCGGGTCAGTAATTCCCTTCGGCACTTTTATCAGCGGAGGCGCACCATATGCAAGCTGAAGCGCTCTTGCGCCTATTATCCTTGCCTTCTCGAATCTTGTGTATTCCATACAATCAGCGTTATAAACTATATGCTGCTATCGCAGCATGCTTTATGTATTTATATTAGAATGGAAATAATTTAAAAGGTTGTCATTCTATGCAGCGCTGCGTATCAACGCACGCAAGAAAGGGTTAAAGAAGCTTCAGGATAAAGTATTATGAATGCCTTGGTAGTGTAGTGGTCTAGCATACGAGCCTGTCACGCTTGCGACCCGGGTTCGAATCCCGGCCAAGGCGTAAATTATATAATCAGTTTGATGCAACATGATGGTGAATTCTATGCAAAAAATCACACCGTTTTTATGGTTCGTAGACAATGCATCTGAGGCTGCAAAATTTTATACC
>JAJYXO010000025.1 GCA_021801765.1 Microcaldota archaeon
TGCTTCAGGCAGCGAAGATGCAAGCTTTGCAAGCACGTCTCCTTCCTCCCCGTTCCCCTCTACCATACTGAGAAGCCTCTCTGAAGCCTTCGCATCGATGCCATGCTCATTCATCTCCTTTATAACCCCGTCTCTACCGATTTTCGCTATCTTGTCAAGTCCGCGTATTGCTGCGGTATGCTTCTCCTTCGGAACTCCTGCCAAGGCGAGTATGTAATTCAGCAGTACCCTGCTGTTTAGCATTATAATGTATTCTATGCCGAGCTTATCCAGCGCGGCGGCGACTGCAGCTACTGATTCCGACTCTGCCAATTGCTCTGTGCACCCTACTATGTCTACGTCAGCCTGTATGAATTCCCTAGACCTCATCCGCTGCGGCTCGTCGCGCCTCCAAGAAGCCGCTATCTGGTATCTCTTAAAAGGCATCTGCAGTTCTTTGTTATAAGCTACATATCTTGCAAGCGGAACTGTGAGGTCATATCTAAGCCCTCCTTCACCTCCATCTAATACATAGAGCTCCTTTGCGGATTCGTTGCCATACGCCTTTGCGCTCAGCACTTCCATTGTCTCTATTGCCGGAGTCTCTATTGGATAAAACCCAAAAGATCTGAAAGTCAATTCCACAGATTCCAATATCCTCTTTAGGAATATTGCTTCACCTGGACCGTAATCCCTAACACCTCTGGGCAGAGAAACAGGCATTATCCTTCACATGTTCTTCAATATCCACTTCTTCAACGCCTCTTTTGGAACAGCTCCAACCGAAGTCGCCTTCGGCTTCCCTTCCACAAAGAGCATCACTGTGGGTATGCTCATTATGTTGTATTTTACGGCAATTTCCTGGTTGTCATCCGTATTAACTTTGGCGAACTTTGCCTTGCCTTCGTACTCCTTCGATACTTCATCTATGACCGGACTGAAGACCCTGCACGGACCGCACCACGGAGCCCAGAAGTCGATCACTACAGGTACATTTGATTTGAGCACTTCCTGCTCGAAATTTCCAGAGTTAATCTCTATCATTTATACACCAGATATCTTTTTGCCGGAAAAGCTTATATTCTCTGTGCAAGCAGCAAAGTATTATATATGCATTCGGATTCTATTTCATACGTGATGAAAAATCCTTCTGAGAACGTATGATGAGGATCTTTAGTGCTGATAAGATGGCAAACATCTCCCCCGCTTCTATAAAGAAAATAATGAAAAGCCTTAATTCAAGCATAACGGATTCTGGCGCTGCAGAATTAGCGCGCATACTAGAGGATAAGGCCAGGGAAATCTCGATACACGCTGTGGAGAATGCCAAAAAGGCCAGCCGGAGCAAGGTCACAAAGGAGGACATAAAGGATTACATAATGAAGAATGGAGATGGAACATCTTAGCGTTATTGTAGACGGCCGCAGATATAGGACAGCCACATATTCCCACGCGGATTCTAAAAGGTTCTGCATAGCCGAAAGGACATCTAAAGGGACCCTGATAACAGAGTTCACCGATACAGGGATGCCTCTAAACCAAGTCTACCTGAGGTCATTGGATTCAGATCATAAACTCCTCGAATATCTCTCTGAGCGTGCAAATGCTGTAGCCTCTTTTTCAAAAGGCGAATATAAGCCCGTCACCCCCGTAGCAAAATGCTCTGCATGCTCTGCAGAGCGCATATTCAGGGAGCTAGACCTTTTGGACCCTGCGGAGATAGGTGACGTGCCTGTAGTGCCTATCTTCAGATGTGCATCATGCGGCACAAGGCATTACGCCTTAACCAAGCAATACCTCAAGGAGCTTGTAAAATCCAACCCTGACCTATTCTCCACTGAGGAACTGAAAGAGATGGAAGTAGACCAAGGTTCTTTTATAGACTCCTTGAATCAATACGTTATAAGAATCTTCGCTTCCAAGAAGATAAAAAGACTGGAATACGGCGATTTTGATGCTAAGCATATCTGAACTTTATGGCAAAAAAATAATATCCAACGACGGCAAGGTTCTTGGCGACGTGAAGGGCGTAATGCTGGATCTAGAAGAAGGGAATATCTCTCACCTACTTCTCAACAAACCAGAAGAGCTCCTAAGAAGCCAGAATCCTCGCAGAGACATACAAAAAAACAGCGTAACATATAAGCGTGTGAAGAAAGTTTCAGAGACGATAATCGTAGGAAGCGATCTCACAGAGAAATAGCCTTTCACCTTCGAGCCTTTGCACATGCCGAGCTGTATTTCAGGAAACCTTACTCGACCCTCTATGCAGATGTCGTTTGCCGATTTCATGCATGGCAAAAGCCGCCCCTGCAACAGCGCAGAATATTATTATTACATCTAAAACGGATATTATTATCAGGCTTACTTGCTCTCCTCCTGAAACTTCAAAGCTCTCCTTTATGCCAAGGTAATAATAATTCCCGACAACTGCTCCGTAAGGTACATCTTTGAGAGTTACCCTGCCTGTGTTCCCTGTGTTCACATACTCCTTTGTGCCATTCGAGAAACCTAGCTGGAGAGATGCATTTACTGGCAAATAAAAGAGGTCCCTTGTAAGTATGCTTACATTGTAGACTGGCAACCGCACTCCAATGGAAGATGGTGACGAAGCGCTTATCTGTATCTCCGTATGAAGTTTAACCCCCTTAAAATCCGCCCCGGTAACTACATATGTGGTGTTTTCAAACAGGAATTTTCCTGCGCCGAATGTCTCATTATCAACGTAAATATTACTAACGTTTATTCTGTTTCCATATTCATCTTCTGGTATAATTTTAATATAAGATTGCGGCTTAAAATATGCATGCATAGACACTGGGCCGGACATTGCAATTGAAGTCTCATTCTTCTCTTCGCCTCCGCTCCAATATGCGAACGCAAGCCTCTGATCCTTTCCGGTGCTAATATAACTCGGATATACTGATATGTTTGCGGTGCTATTTTCAGGATACCACCCAGAGCCTATAACATTGCCATAATCTGAAGTCAGGTTAAGGAAGAATTCCTTCTCCCACAATGCCTCAATGTTCTCTGCTGAATTTACTATCAGCCCACCATTTGTATTTTTCTCACCTGTGGACCAACCTGAAAATGCAAACCTTTCTGAGATATTTGCTGGTATTATCGATTTGCTAATAGAAAAATTCACTATCGATCCTGCAGGGTACCATCCTGATCCTGTAGCGGTCCCATATTGCGATGATACATTTATCAAATACTGCAATTCCCACTTTGCAGTTTCTGTTATGTTGCCATCTATCTCAACAGTAGCATTTGCTGATTGGCCTGTATAAGACCCAATGCCGTTTCCTATCCATCCAAGAAAATGAGCTCTAGCAGAGCCGTTTATGTACATGTATTCTGGCGCTGATATACTAACTGGGGTGTAAGCTGCATATTCATACGATCCGCTCAAATTGGAATATTGCGATGCGATGTTCAGCGAGTACCCCAGGCTCCACATCTGCGTTCCGTTTGCTGGCGTATAAAGCCCTGATCCAACTTCAAAGTAGTTTATTCTGTTCCCTACTTCCTGCACTCCGTAAGGATTCTCAAGCAGCTTCTCGCTGCCAACCCCGTATCCTATGTATGAGTAAGCGCTCTGTGCTTTGTACCAACTCCCGCCATTGTAGTATGTGAGATTCGACATTCTCACTGGGTATATACTCTGATTTGAAACGCTTGTGTTAGCAAGTTCTCCAAAGGCAACTGGAACATTTGGCCCTGAGTTACCAGTCCCAAGGCTTACATTACCCACCTCATTGCCATTCAATAGAAAATGCCATGTGTTCCCCAAAGAGTAAAAAGAGTAATTGTTAATCTGACCATCGCTGCCTGCAGACCCTGCCGGACCTAATCTGCCTAGGAACGAACTGCCGTTGCCTGATGAAGGGAAATATTCATAAAACCACTCTGCCTCATTCGTGCTAAGGTATTCATAACCTGAACATCCAGACGCATCGCAGGAAGAAGGATAATTTCCAGATTGATTCTCTATTACATACCCCATCTGTACAAAAGCACCATCTGACAGAGTCTCCCCGATCCAGAACGCAAGGGATCCATCACTAATTTCCTGTGGAATCACTGTTTTGATGCTTACCCCGGCGCCATTGTTAAACGATGCACTTGCCCCAGCCCTTACGCCGAATTGGAACCAATACTGCGCGTTGACAACTCCTGCAACAGCGAGAATAATGATAAGTATACTATACCATCTCATATTCCATACCCAATCTGTCAAGCTCCTTTATTATGGCCTCTCTTTCAGCTGAGCTTACTCCTTTCTTCTCAATAACCGCAGCATCTATTTCAATATCACTCCTCTCTGCAGCGCTGCCTATCATGCTGAAATTATCAGTTCCATCATAATTGAAGAAAGAATACCTTGGCATTATATGCCCGAAAGCATAGCCTTTTTCCACTGCTATCCTGGTGAACTTTCGCGGATAATGCCCACCTCCTATTCCTATCACTGCTTTCTCATATTCTATATCTCCCTCAGACATCCCTGAATAAACTGCATCTCCAACTGCTCCTGCAAGTGCTTTGTTGTTGATAGCCTCATCGTTGCCTCCTAGCTCTACAAAAAGGGACGGAATCTCCAACAGAGGTCCGTGGTGCGTAGCTTCATAGCTCTTCTCTATCCCTGCATTTTCGCTCCACAAGCGCCTGAGTACTGCCAACATACGCAACGGTGAAGATATCGAAAGCGACCTCGGCTTGCCGCCAAGCTTAGCTTCAAGTGTAAAATTTCCTGTAGAGTGCGTGGTTAGCGCACCTACCCCTGCCGCGCTCCTATGCATGCTGAGCATGTATGCGGCATCAAACCTTCCTTCACTAATGCTTAATTCAGTAAGCTGGCCTCCGTACTCTCTGATTTCTATATTTCCATTCACATAATTGCCATCGACTTCATCAAACCCGTATTTCCTTACGATGTGTTCTGCGATATTCTTTGATGCAATATCATTCCCTGAAAATACAGCACATATCATGCGTATCCTTCAACTTAACAAAATAAAAACGTTGGGTGAATCTAAAGTTAACGATAACAACCTTATTAAGGAAAGAAACGCCACTGTCCGCTCCGAAAGATTTATTAGGGGATAGTGGCATAATAGCTTAGCCAAGGTCGTGGTCTTATGTTCGAGATAAAGATGGACAATGCAAAATATTGGAGGGATTGCGTAAATGCCATAGTGAGCCTGATAGATGAAGGGACATTTGCCATAACCAAGGAGGGAATATCTTTGAAGGCGATGGATCCTTCAAGCATAAGCATGGTCTCATTTTTTATACCAAACAAGGCATTCTCTAAGTTCGACATAGAGAAGAACGCATCGGTAGGCATAAATCTGGAGAATCTTAACAAGATACTTTCAAGGTCGAGAGACGGCGAGGCCCTCATAATGAAAGATACTGACAACAAGCTCTCCCTAGAATTCATAGGCCAAAGCAGCAAGAGGAGGTATAAGCTGCAACTAATAGATGTGAAAAAAGGCGTGGAAAAAGAGCCAAGCATCGAGTTCGATGCGCAAGCTGATATAAATGGCGAGCCCCTCAAGGATATAATAAAGGACGCCAGTCTAATATCCTCATACATCTCGTTCAAGGCAGCAAAAGGCCAATTCACAGTGAGCGCAAGAGGGGATTCTGGTGAACTCGAGGAGCTTCACGATGAAGGTGGCAATATAATGAAGAAGCTTTCAGCTGAGAAGGCCGCAGAATCTACATTCAATCTCGAATTCCTTGAGAATATGGTGAAATCATGCCCTACTGGCAAC
>JAJYXO010000034.1 GCA_021801765.1 Microcaldota archaeon
TTACCTTTTTTTCTCCTTCTACTTCCAGCCTGGATGCGAGGTTGGATGCCTCCTCGATGAATCCTGCTTGCGCTTCATGAAAATGGTATTTCTCTCCTGGTTTGATCACGCGGTCCTTATATTCTATCCTGTGATAGCTTGCCTCTATGATGCCATCAGATGAGAGGATAAGCATGTTACCCTTTCCAAACATCTCTATCACAAGCTCCTTTCCCTCCGTTTCGAAACCCATTCTTATTATCCTATCGGTACCATGCTGCCTCAGGCTGCTTACTGTGGCGTTCTCAAGGCGTTTCCTTACAGCCATCGCAAAATTAGTAGCAGCCTCTGCGGATTCAGATATGGAGGTTAGATTGAATGTCTGCAGAAGTTTGCAATAAACCTGTGCGCTATCCTTCCCTCTGAATGCGAACCTGAATGCACCATTCCCAAGGTCGTAGAACTTCCTCAGCCTGCTGCCTTCTACCTTGCCGCATAACTCGCTGATCACCACAGAGAGCTCGAGCGATGTGAGTTCGCGCAATGCAATCTACCGCAGCTTTCTCGCTTTTCCCTCTTCGGAGACGATGCGGGAGAAAAATTTCGCCTTTGATTTTGCATCTGATGATTTCTCTATTGCAGTGCCTATCTGCACTATATCTGCGCCGCTCTTTATTGCTGATCTGAGATCCTTCTCCTCTTTTATTCCGCCTGCAACTATGTAGGTTATATCTATCGCATCGCGTACAGCCCTTATCATATCTGGAGGTATGGGTCCTGAGCCTAGCAGCTGAGGGTTTGAGCCTGCATCGGTGAGTATGAATCTGTTTCCCATGTATTGGCCTGCAAGGGCAAGTGATGCTGCAACATGGGGCTTCTCCCTAGGTACTAGGTTTGCATCTGCAACCCACCCTACAGTGCCCCCTGGAGCCACAACAATATATCCGACGGGAAGAGGTTCTATATTTAGCTGGCGTATTATCGGTGCGCCAAGAGACTGCACCTGTGTTATCCAGTAAGGATTCCTGGCATTTAGCATGGATTGGAAGTAGAACGCATCTGCATATTTCGTTATTGTTGCAAGGTTTCCTGGAAATAGTATGATTGGTACATCTACCTGGTCCTTTATGCCTTTGGTAACGCGTTCTAGCAGCTCCCCCTGCGCGCCGGTGCTTCCCCCTATCAATATGACGTCTGCACCTCCTTCAGCGGCGCCTTTTCCCGTTGCTATTGCATCTGCCTCTGTCTTGTAGTCCACAGGGTCTACAAGCATAAAGAGCAGCGCGCCCTTTTCGTCAAGCTTCTCGTATATGTACTTCTCTACCTTTCCTATCTTGAATGACATGGAATCACTTATTTCTTTGCGCTCATGAATTTCTTTACGAGTTCTTTGCCGCCTTCCCTTATACCTACCTTGGGTTCGTATCCTAATTCTCTTTTAGCTTTGCTTATGTTTATTATCCTATCGCTAGTAAGGAACCTGAGCTCATCGCTGTCCAATCCGCGCCTTTTTGCAAATATCTTTACTAGCATTGGATTTATGTGCTTATGGGGTCTTGGTACCCCAAGCCAGTCTGCAGCAAGACTTAGAAGTTCCTCTTGGGTATGGGACTCGCCGTCAGTTATATTGTACACTTTTCCAGCAGATGCCCTATTTGAGGCTGCAAGGGTCATTGAAGAAAGGAGATCATTCACATTCAAAAGGGGCATATGGTTCTTTCCTGTGCCTATTATGTAGATCCTTCCGGCCCTAAGTGCCTTAAAGACCTTGAAAAAAGAGCTTTCAAACCCTTCACCATATATGGTGGCGAGTCGAAGTATAGTGTATGGAGTGTTCCCACTCGATATATTCTGCTCTGCTATTAACTTGCTGTATCCGTACATGTCAGTCGGCCTCAACTCTGATTCCTCATCCAAAGAGCCTCTCCTTTCTCTCCCGTAGACATCTACGCTGCTTGTGAATATTATCCGCTTTACGCCGGATGCTGATGCAGCATCTGCTATGCTTTTCGCGCCATTGGCATTGACGCGCATCAGCTCCCTTGTAGTTGATTTGTACTGGCTGACTATCGCTGCAAGATGATATACGATCTCCACTCCTTTGCATGCCTTCTTCAATGCTCCAATGTCATTTATATCTCCTACGAAAGGTACGACGCCCGTGGGGAGATCGACCATTCGCTCCTTCTTAGATACCAATGCGCGCACGTTGGCGCCACTAGAGACCAGCATGGAAGATAACATCCTTCCCAGCCTTCCTGCCGCGCCAGTTATCAGTACTTCGCTTGGATGTGCAGATTCAGACTCTCCGTCGGTGTTTTTTTCTCTGTCGTATAACACTCTGCCGTCCATCAGGCTATGCACCGGCTAGACAGAAACTGCAGAGCCTGGATCTTGTGCTATTGTTATGATCCATTGCCAGCCCCTTTGTCCTTCAAAAGATTGTTTACAAATATGCGCATGTAGCCTTCTGGGAGCTTGTTAGTAGCATAAGCCACCCAGTCTTTGCCGAATGGTACGTTAATGCTCACCCTTGCGCCTTTTGCCATTGCGCCTTTAATGCGCCTCCTGCTATGACCCAACATGAACTCGAATGTGAATTTTTTCTTACCTCCATTTGCAAGAGCCTTGCGCAACTCCTTGTCTGAAAGTGAAAGGAGCACCATGTTGGAGGAACTCAGTAATAGCTGCTTTATATCCGAGTATGAATTACCTTCTGCCTTTGAACTGAAGATGACCTTTATAGGTTTTGCATATCCAGATCTGAAATAATTCTTTATCTTATGTACGTCTGCAGCAACGCCTATTCCCTTTGCATCGGCTATGCATTTTGGTGCATTTTTGCTAGAGTCGAGTTCCGCCCATATGAATACACCATATTTGTTTCCAGTTTTTACTATTTCTGTCAAGTTTGATTCGCACATTTCCTCGTCAAACCCCGCGCCTATCTGCGAGATGGGTATCTGCACGCTGGCTTTTAGCCCGAGTCTTGAGATTCTGCGTATAAGCTCCACATACGTATAAGTGGCATATCGAACCTTGGTCTTATCGGTAGGATTGGTGCCAAGAAAGGTTATTGAAGCAGGAATATTTTTCTCGTTCAGCTCTTTCACTTTTGATAGAGCTGAGCCCATTGTAGTGCCTGCAATATACCTCTTGACTAACCTATAGATAACCTTTTCTGTAAAAGAGTCGTCCTTCAACGTATCACGCGCTATTTATAATTTGCTAGGCAAAAATTTATAATTGGTTTGATGCTCACTCTGTCTCGCGGAAAGGGCCTTGGAGGAGACGTAAAGAAGTTGCCTGAAGATTTCAAGGTAATGGAGATAACCAGCGGCGGGCGCGTTGTAGAACAAGATAGGGTTTTCTCCGCTGACGAGCTAGGAGAAAGAGAATCAGCAGATGGAAAGTTTTGTACATTCGTGCTTCAGAAAAAGAACTGGAATACTATAAGTGCTGTGACTGCAGTAGCAAAGCTGCTTAGGCGAGGGAAGAAATCCATAGGATATGCAGGGATGAAAGACAAAATGGCCGTAACCTCGCAGCTTGCAAGCGTGTACGGAGTAAGCCCGGAAGATGTGCTGGCGCTTAGGATTAAAGATATTGAGATAAACGGCGCTTGGAGGAGTGAAGGGGTCAAGATGGGCGGAAACCTGGGCAACGCTTTCAGGATAATGATAAGGGGTGTTGAGGATCGGGGCCGCTCAGAAGGCCTCCTTGAGGAGCTTGGCGGCGTTTTCCCCAATTATTTTGACAAGCAGAGATTTGGATACAGGTTGAATAACCCTAGAGTTGGCATAAAGATATTGCGGAATGACATGGAAGGAGCAGTGAATTCAATACTCACAGATACAGATAATGAGGAAAACGAGGAGGCAAGGGAAGCTAGAAAGAGACTTAAGGATGAAATGGATTTCAACAAGGCTTTGGAATACTTTCCAAAATACCTAAAGATGGAGAGGACAGTCATCTCTTATATGTCCAGATATGGAAATTACACCAACGCGATAAGAATGGTGCCAAGAGGACTATCCATAATGTTCATCCATGCAGTACAGTCCCTCATTTTCAATGTCTCGGTGGAGAGGATGGTTAGGAATGGCAGTTTTGAAACTGTAAGATATTGTGCAAGGGATTGGTATGGATTTGCAGACACTGGCAAATCTGCAGAACCTTCAGATATAGGAGCGCTGCCGATAGGCACTATAATAGGATATGATACAGTAGAAGATATGCTATCTGAAACAGAGAATGAAGTGCTGGAAGATCTTTCGCTTTCGCCTAAAGATTTCAAGATAGCACATATGCCCGAGCTAAGCATGAGAGGGTCACTAAGATCAGTGCTTGCGCCAATAAAGGATGCAGAATTGCACGAAGAAGGAGAGACACTTTCCATGGGATTTTCAATACAATCAGGATCTTATGCAACTATTCTGATCAACGAAATGACAAAATCCGACAGGTTAGATTGCGAGAAGATAGCTATGGAGCTTTAAATGTGACCTTATCTGAACATAACTATTCTTAGATTTTTGCATATAGTATTTTCTGTGGTGTCTTGGAATCTGGTGTTATGGAACAATCCGCAAGTACAAAGAGAGACCACACAGCAATCCACATTGCTATTGCTGCCATAGTGATCATAGTAATTATAGCAATTGGAGTTATTTTCTTAAAATTTGGAATATCACCTGCAAATCGGGCAATTGCAATATCAACCACAGCTAACAAGATAGGAGTTAACAATACAACAGGCATAACAGGATTTATTTACTGTGTAGGCACAAGGGCAGCCACGCCAGTCAATCAGGTTAATTTTGCACCTATATACGCGAATGGTAGCTTGGGAGGATGGAATGCAACATCACCATATCCGTATTTTATGTATGGCTTGGGATGCGTGGTGAATAATGATTATATATATTGCATGCCTGCAGGGCCAGCTCCGCAAAATGCAACAGCCAACACGACCACAGCTACTTATTACGCTAAGATGACACCGCAAGGCATACCAGAATGGATAAAAACCACGCCGTATCCCATACCGCTTAGTCAGACAATATGCACAAACCCATATGATAACATAACCTACTGTGTTGGCACTGCAAGCGGCAACCAGACAGAAGGTAGACGCGTATTTTATGCAAAATTGACAAGCAATGGAATAGGGAACTTCACCGGGACAACTCCATATCCAGTACCTTTTGCAGCAGCGAGATGCTCAACTTATGAAGGATACGTTTACTGCATAGGCAATCTTTATCCGCAGTTTGCGAACAGGACTTATAGATCAAAAATACTAAGCAGCGGAGGCCTGGGAGGATGGAATATAACGCAGACTGCCCCGTATCCTGGCCAGCTTTTTGCTAGCGGATGCCTGCCTTATGGCAGCTATTTATATTGCGTAGGAGGGATAAATGGAAATGAAACGCTTTCATTCTACACGAGTATAAATCAGAGTGGAATAGGCAAATGGATAGAAACAACCCCATTCCCTGTGCCGCATCTCGGCGTACCGTGCACGATAAGCAGAGAAGGTTATATTTACTGCATTGGAAATGGATACAGAGTATCAGCCCCGAAAACTGTGCCATCGACTTCATCAGCCCTGCCCCCTGTAGGATTTATATACGGAAATGAGTCGTATTACGCGGAGCTAACAGATAATGGAATAGGAGAATGGCATAGCACTACCAAGTACCCAGTAGGTCTTGCATTTGCTGCGTGCATCGTTAACAATACCGAAAGCGGTTGAGCGTAGCGCAATAGTC
>JAJYXO010000039.1 GCA_021801765.1 Microcaldota archaeon
CGTTACCCTACCTGATTCCAGGTGCTTCTTTATGTTATTTTTGCTTCCGGTATGCATGTTATCAATCACTGTAACCTCATTGCTTCCTGCAAGTGAGTCTACAAGGTTGCTCCCTATGAATCCTGCCCCTCCTGTTATTACAATTTTTTTACCGCTTATCATGCTATCCTCTTTTCTTGGCCCTCGATCGATTTACTCTGCAACGCACGGCTGAAACGCCGAGGTAGTAATATGACAATAATACATCTATCAATATAACAATTCCTATTATTGGCATTTGGTACTTGCCAATATAGCTTATGGCGCTGCTCACTCCCAACACATTTACGCCTACGGCATATAGCAGTGTGCCTAGCAAAGGAGCACTGCATCCGCATCCTGCCACCATCCCACCTATGAAGGTTGATACCGCACTTACCACGCCTCCTCCTACAGCGCCTTTCTTCACTTCTTGCCTGCCTGCATTGTAAGTTGTATATACTGCTATAGTAAGTAGCACTGCAGATGCAGCAGATGCTGCTGCTACTGCATATTCTGGAAGCGTTATCAGGAAGATGCCATGGCTGCCTATCCCTGCTACAAACTGGAAGAGCGCATAATAAAGCATCCCTGCTGCCAAAGCAAATAAGGCAAATCGCGGGCGCAAGAATATGGCTTTCGCAGCATTCACTCTTCCGCGCTTCTGCATTTAATAACCATATGTGCTCTCAATCCCTTTTATAGCTGGAAGTGAGCATATCGGGGCAGTGTTGTTCAGTGTCTTGCATGTCATTGCAATGTACAAATCTGCAGCTGCATATTCAGTCCATGCGAACTGGTCGCTTGGCTTCGAGAGCTCTCCAAGCACATCTGCATGAGTCATATTAGCCAAAGGCAGGGACGCTGCGTTTGTAGGCGGAGTGTTTCCAAAATCTACTGCATCAGCACCTGCAACATTGTATCCTCCCCATATTGTGTAAGGTGTGCCTTGGAAGTTATTTATCTCTATTATGAATTTCATCGCATCCTGATATGCAACATTGCCTGAACTGTTTACCTCCTGCTGCATTGTCTGCATTGGCTGAAGTGCGAACCCTCCTGTTATAGGATCTGTATCTTCTATAGGTATGAAATTTATATATGTACTGTTGTAGAAGGAGCCTAGATCCACTGTTGATTGGTTATAGTGGGCAGGCGACCAGTACAGCGTCGGCACATCCCCGTCTCCAAATGAGCTGTATCCCTTATATAACCTAGAGAAGCTGCCGAATCTAGATAGAGCAAGTGCCATCGCCCATCTGTTCTCACCACAGAAGATGCATGTTATCGATCCCAGATAGATAACCGAAGGCTTGCCATTTACTACAAAAGGCGGCACGATTGTTGGAGAAGCTGATACTGTGTTTACTATAGTACGGTTGAGCAGCATCTCACCTGCCGTCTCAAAGTACGCGTTTGAAGCATTGTTTATTACTGCAAGTTCCGTGGCATTCAACAGGCTGTTGATGTTCGTAAGCCTATTTCCGAACTGTCCCCCTGTTGTTATTACTGGGTCTATCTGCAGCGCAGCTGGCGGCACGAAAAGCTGAGATTTTATGTTGTATGCAGGTATAGTCCTGTTTTGCGCATTCTGCGTCACGTACACTACTTTAGTGTGTGGTTGTGCAAAGAGCGCATAAGCGCCTATCAAGATTGCAATTATGCCTATGGCCATAGACGCATATGTTATTATGTAAAGCCTCTTGAGTATCTGTTCGTACCTGCGCATGCCTGTCTGCGCAATTTTGGATTGCTTCATCTAGCCACCAGATTGACTAATCATATATTACTCAGGAAAGTGTTTTAAGCCTTCTGCACTCCATTCTAATATCGTGACCGGATGGCTGCTGAAGGGAGGATAAAGGAAATAATCAGGAGGGATAGGAGGATAATGATCACCACCACGAGGCAAAAATACCCCCTTGTAGTTTCACACGGAGAAGGAGAATATGTATACGATGTAGAAGGTAACCGCTTCTTGGATTTCTCAAGCTTTATAGCTGTCTACAACTTCGGAGTTAACGCAAGGAAGGAGATTAGATCTGCAGCCAAAAAGCAGATCGATTCAATGATGCATGCAGCATTCTACGACTATTATGCCGAATCGCCTGTTAGATTTGCCGAGAAGCTAGTAGGCATGTTCCCAAGCGGCTTTGGAAGGGTGTTTTTCTCAAACTCAGGAACAGAGGCAAACGAAGCTGCCCTGAAATTCTCCAAGATATTCACCAAAAGGCCATATGTAATCTCTTTCCACAATGCCTTCCATGGGAGGACAATGGGCTCTCTCTCGCTTACATACTCATTATCTGTTCAACGGGAACATTTCGGCCCTTTCGACTCTGCACTCCATGCACCATACGCCTATTGCTATCGGTGCCCGCTTAAGAAATCTGAAGACGATGCCTGTTGCCTTGCTGGCATAGATCACATTAGGAAGAATATACTATCCAAGGAAGTAGGGCATGGGGAAGTGGCGTCTATTTTCATTGAACCGATACAGGGAGAAGGAGGATACATAGTGCCTCCTGCTGAATTCGTAAAAGAGCTGCGTAAACTTGCATCAGAGAATGGCATACTGCTGGTATCAGACGAGGTACAGGCAGGATATATGAGAACAGGCAGCTTCCTTGCGCTTGACAACTTCGGAGTAGAGGCCGACATATATACCATGGCCAAGGCTATTGGCGGTGGCCTTCCGATGGGCGCAACAGTAACTAGAACATCCCTTGGCGATATACCTCCAGGGGCACATGCAAACACCTTTGGCGGAAACTTAGTTTCAATAGCAGCTGCAGAGGCATCGCTGGACTATGTGAAGAGGAACTACGCGTCTCTGCGCAAGGTGTCGCTGAGCAAAGGCAGAATGATAATGACCCGGCTGCTGGAGATGAAGGAACGCTACGAAATAATAGGAGATGTGAGAGGAATAGGGATGATGATAGGCATAGAGCTAGTAAAAGACAGAAAGAGCAAGGAGTATGCATCTAAGGAGCGCGATGCAGTACTCTACGAATGCTTCAACAAAGGGCTCATATTACTGCCTGCAGGCCCGTCTTCTATACGCATAATACCTCCTATAACCATCTCCATTGCCAACATAAAGAAAGGCTTGGACATCCTCGAAGGTGCCATAAAGGCATTGCCCAAAAGATCGAGATAATGTTGCGCGTGCTCAAGCGATATGAGATGCAGTAAGTGTTGCAAGCACTATGATCATCACACTACAATAAGGGCCACTACTATAGCAAAGAATATCGCAATCATCCCTAGAAATACTCCTATCACCGCCAGCTTAGAGCATTTCTGCTGGTTTGCAAATGAATATAATAGCACTATAAAACCCCAAATGGTTAATGCTATATCTACTATGAGCAATGCTAAGCCTAATTCTGCTGAATAACTCGGCATAAGAAACCCTTTCCTCGGCACGAATATCATCCTCGGTACGAATATCATTATGGTATACTGCAGCCATAAAAAAATATTTCCAGGAATAACTCCATATATCGTTGCCGTATAGCTATCTTCATAACTATTCTTGAACTTCCTGAAAACGCTCTTCCCAAAAAAGTGTACCAATGCTGCAGTTAAGAACCCTACCAACGGCTCTACAAGCAACATTACTGCACCGAATGCGGCAAGTTCATATCCTAAAAAGGCATGCCCTGATGCAATCCCTGCTATAATAGGGATAACTATTGCAGCTATGAGTGGTATTATAATGAACTTGTAATAAAAGCCCAGCGCTTCCCCTATATTCATGCGCTTCTTAGTATGCCCATCAGGGCTGAATGCAACACTGGCCCCATTCCTGAAACCCTCCAAAATGTCCACATGCTAAATCTAACATATAATGTATATAAATCCACACATTCAGTCTTGCAATCCGCTAAGCATTTATCTATTTATGTGTAAAGTAGATATGCTTCTGGGATATATTGGAATTCTACGATATCGCAGAGATGAATGTCAACAATGACCTCTCCTCAAGGCTAGGGTACACTAAGATCTTCGGCCCTGGAGATATAATAGAGATTGATGATAAGCAGAAAAGGCCTGATTCGATATGGATATTCAGGGGAAGCAATGTAGGCGAGATATCCCGGGCAATAAAGGGGCGTGCAATAGGGATAGTAATGGACAGTTTTGCTGTGGAAAAGTCGATAATCGAGGAGGCAGCAGGATATGGCAAGATAATATGCATAGACGCAGGAGGCCTCTGCAAGGGAGAGAGATGGCAGATTAGGAAGAAGACAATCACAGCCAAAAGGATATTCCTATATGCAATGAAGGCAAGGGCAGAGGTTTCTCTGATAACACTGGCGAAACAGAAGGAAGGCCTACTCTCTAGCATGCAACTGTTGGCACTCAGCTCCCTTCTTGGTGCAGACTCGGAGCGCAGTAGAATAATGGCAAGTGCACTAGGTAGGTTCCTATGATACTAAAAAGGAAGTTCAGATATATACTGATAGAATCTTCTGCACCGATGGATTGGAAGGCGCTTTCTGCAGAGATATCAAACAAACTCTCGGCTTATCTTGGGGAGAGGTTCTACATAAATGCGGATCCGCGAGTGGTAGCTAACTGCGGCAGCAATGCATTCATATTGCGCGTGAACAGGGGCAGCGAGCAGGACGTAGCGCTTGGCACTTGCTACATAAGCGATATAAACAGCATCTCAGTAGGACTTTACACAATCAAGACCTCTGGAACCATACGTTCGCTGCTTGACTATGCATCAAGGGCATACAAGTAAGATTATTATATCTTCTCATGGTTAATACTTACCACTAAGATATCGGTGTCTTTTATGAATATAAGTGATCTAAAGGCAGGAGCATCAAATGTAGAGATAGAAGCCGTAGTGATGGAGAAATCTGAGCCAAGGGAAGTGATAACTAAATATGGAAAGAGGTTGAACGTTGCAAACGCGACGCTAAAAGATGATACAGGCACAATCCCTATCTCCCTCTGGGGAAATGACATATACAATATAAACGTAGGAGATAAGGTAAAGGTAACAAACGGATATGTGAACGAATTCAGAGGAGCGCCGCAGCTTTCTACAGGAAAGTATGGGAAGATAGAGGTTATAGAGAAAGGCTCCGGTGCGCCTGCGAAGAAAGAAGCTGAGAGTGAAGATGAGGAAGAAAGCTTCGAAGAGCCTGAGTAATAAACCTATTCTCCTTAAACTAAAGCAGCATTTAATTGTTTCTAATTGTTATGCGTTCTCTTTCTTAACCATCATATTTGCAAACATAAGCCATTAGCTGCAGCTTTATGTTGTGCCAACTCGTGCCCGTGGCTTATAATATCTTATCGGGATGGAAAGAGGTAATAATATTTACGCCAAATCCTATTTGGCGATTGGCATGAGTACGCTTGAGGAGGCAGAGGCAGAGATAGTTTCCGTAGTAAACGAGAGGCAGGAAATCACATACAACGAGCTGAAGGGCTTTGCAGCAGAGAGGGGCATAAGCGAGGAGACTCTCAAGAAGGGCCTCACTGGCCTTGAAAAGGCCAGTGCGATAGCATCCAGAAGCAGCGGTGGAATTCTTACATACTACATACTGCAG
>JAJYXO010000013.1 GCA_021801765.1 Microcaldota archaeon
ATTGCAGTCATCCTCGGCGCACTTGCCTACCTCGGAGTCTTCAATCCCATTTACTTCGCTCCAAAGGCTAACCCCGGAAGCTGCCAGGTCTTCAGGCCTAACGGCGCCGGAACCTCATACGATGTGAACTTGTTAGGAGTCTGCAACGGTGAGATGTTTCAGTATACGGGCCAATTTTCCTCCACCAAGAATGCATATGTAGAAACAAATTTAGAAAATGTCCAGATATCGTGGACATTATATGCATGGTTTAAAGCAGGTTTCCTCTCAAACGGTTGGGTAGGGCCTAATTGCGGCCTTCCAGGTTCGTTGATTGTTGATTCTGATTACCCTGGCCAAGGAGGCACGGGTATGGGGGTAAACTCATTATACATAGGATACATATACAATGGTGGAAGTGGAACTATACCCTATAATTTCCAGACAAACAGGTGGTATCAGATAAGTGTAGTATTTGACAGGCAGAGTTCAACGATAACAGGATATGTCAACGGAGTCAAAGCAGCTCCTTCTATCCCGGTTACATTTGCTACAGCAACAAACATAAAGCCATTTTATATGGGGGGCATACCTCCAGGAGCAGGAACATGTGCATACGCTCTTGATGGTTATATCTCAAATGTCCAGATATACAACTCCTCATTGGGTCCTAATACAATAAGTGCAATGTACGCAGAGGGAATCGGCGGAGCGCCTATAGACCTGCAGAACCTTGTAGGATGGTGGCCGCTCAACGGAAATGCAAACGACTACTCTGGAAACGGAAACGATGGAACCCCTGTGAACGTTATCTTCACTACCAACTGGTACAACGGATATTCGCAACCTTGACCATTCGGTGTCATTGCTGCGGATCTGCGGTAGGTTCTACCCTACTCGCTGCGGTTTCCTCGCCCGCCTTCTTCCTCCTTCCTGTCTTCGCGGTGGCAAACTGCAACTGGAGGTCCTCGTCTTTCTCAGTTTCTATCCATGTTGTTATGTAAGTGGCTATATTCTTCAGAGGCCTCGAATATCTGTCTGTAAAACTGTATACGCTGTTCTCATGCTTGAGTATGCCTACATTCACCCCGAAGTCAAGGTATCTCTTCCATGTGGCTATCGGAAGCTCTTCGCTGCACTCCTTCAGCCTAAGGGCCTTCCTCTTCTTAACTTCATAGAGTGCCTTAGCAAATCTGTAAGCCTTTGTTTCATTCTCAAAATATACCTTAGCTATCTCCCTTACGCTAATCTCCTTAAGCTTCTCCTTCAGAGGCGCATCTTCGAACTCCCAATATCTGATCGCCATTTTATCGATATTGCTTTCCACTAAGCGCTTAAAGCTTTTTCGTACACCAGTGTAACAACATCTTCATCTGCAAGCTGGTGCTCGGGACCGACTCTCTGGTTGGCGAATTTGGCACTCCTTCCTGTTATATATGCGAACTTAAGGTCCTTCGCCGTCTTTGAATGTAGCTTCCTAGCTACGTCCATAACATTTCCTCCTCCGTTTATTATCAAAGGGTTTGCCCTGTCCTCACTGCCATCCCTCGGCTTTAAATATATCCTTATTATTCCTAGCGACTCGAAGACTGATTTTTTAAGTTCCTCAAGCCCTGTTCCGCGGGCTGCGCTTGTAACTATAACCGGCATCCCCGCCAAAGATTTCAACTCCTTCCTTATCGATTCAGAGTATTTTGTTGTTACTGTATCCGCCTTATTCAGCGCTGCGATTGCTTTTATGTAAACCCTATCTTCAAGGACCTCCGCTACATCTTCTATGTCCGAATCCTGATAAAAGATCACCTTTGCATTGTATATCTTCGATTCTTTCAATAGCTCCATCACTTCCTTCTTCGGCGGCGCCTTGTGGTTTCCAAGGTCTATCTCTATGCCTTTTGCATCCTCATCTATCTTGATCATAGGCTTCTTTCCATTCACTATTATTCCGAATCCGTATAGTTCGTCAAGCAGCTTGCCTATATGTTCAGGATGGTTTATATCACAAACGAAGAGAAGCAGATCGCATGTCCTTATAACGCTCGCTATTCTTGCTCCTTCACCGACGCCTGTATGCGCGCCTTCTATGAGCCCCGGGATGTCCAGTATCTGCACTTTTGCACCGCCATATCTCATCATTCCGGGTATCACTGTCACTGTTGTGAAAGCATAGTCTGCAACCTTTGAGTCAACTCCTGTGAGCAACCGTATGAGAGATGATTTGCCTGCGTTTGGAAACCCGACCAGTGCAACGGTGGCATCTCCGGATTTCCTGACTGCGAATCCTGCTCCCTTTGCCCTCTTTCTACCGGCTATCTCCTTCTTTATATCTGCCATCTTACGTCGCAGTATTCCGAGGTGCTTGTTTGTAGCCTTGTTGTATCTGGTCTTGGAATATTCCTCCCGAAGCTCTTCAAGTTTCTGTTCAAGTCCTGGCATGGGCATCATTTATTATCGTATAACACATTGTATGCCTTTTAACATTTTTACAGTTATCCCTTAAATAGTTAATCATCACACTCCTTAATGTACGGAGTGTATGAAAATGGCAAAGAAAGCAAAGAAGAGTACAAAAAAGAAGTCTAGAAGATAAAGGGGATTTGGTTTGTTCTTTTTCTTTTTTATTATTTCTTAGAGAAAAATTTCGTCATATTTTTCTTGACATTTCTGTCGTTCTTAAACATCTTGTAAAACTTCTTCATCTTGTTGAAATCGTTAAGCAGGCTCCTCACATCCTTCTCTTCCGTGCCGCTGCCTTTCGCTATTCTCCTTATTCTGTCCGAGCTCCTTACCATCCTGTCGTCCCTTCTTTCTTCAAGCGTCATAGAGCCTATTATCGCGCTATATTTCCCAAGCTTTCCTTCCCCCTGCTCCACCACTTCCTTGGGCACGTCTACAACCCCCATCATGCCGAGGGTATTTTTTATTGGTCCCATCTTTGACATGGCCTTCAATTGCGTATAAAAAGTCTCGAAATTTAGCTCCTCGCTCTCTATCTCCTCGGGCTTTATCCTGGCTTCTGCAATCGCATCGTTTACATGTTTTATAAGGGACTCTATATCCGGCACGCCTAGAAGCCTGCCTACGAACTTTTTGGAATCGTAGAGCTCTATGGCGCTAAGCTTCTCTCCTACCCCTACAAATGTCACCCTTACTTTCGCCGCATTCACTGCGCTTAGCGCACCTCCTCCTCTTCCAGATCCGTCCATCTTTGTTACTATGACTCCAGTTATCCCTACTGCGCTGTTGAACTCGCTCGCCTGCCTTCCTGCAACCTGCCCTGTATCTGCATTTATCACAAGCAGCTTCTCTTCAGGAAAGAATTCCCTCGAAATCCCTTTCAGCTCGATAATCAGGGCTTCGTCAAGCGCGCTCCTGCCGCTCGAATCGCAGATTATGAGTTTCCTCGACGAAAGAGCCTTCATCCCTTCCCTCACTATCTTTGAAGCATCTTTCTCACCTTTCATTCCGAAGAATTGAATGCCTGCCTGCGCTGCGAGGGTTTCAAGCTGTTCATACGCCGCAGGCCTGGCAACGTCGCAGCATATGAGCCCAACGCTTAGCCCTCTATCCTGGTAGAATTTGGCAAGCTTTGCTGCTGTGGTAGTCTTCCCAGAGCCGTACATGCCAACAAGAAGTATTTTCTTTGGCTTTATCTCTGGCTTGTATGAATCTCCCATGAGCCTGACAAGCTCTTCATAGACTATGTTTGTTATGTATTCCTTCGGTCCGACTCCTTCAGGCAGCTTCTCTTTTAGCGCTATCTCCTCTATCTTCTTTGTAAGTGCATAGACTAGGCCGACCTCCACATCGGCTGAGAGCAGCGCCTTCTGGAGTTCCTTGTTGAACTCCCTTATAGTTTTCGCATCTATTATCGTTGCGCCTGTAAGGCGGGCTATTGCCTTTCTAAGCCCTTCTCCAAGGTCCATCCTATACACTACAATTTATAATATTTAGCAACAAATAAGATACCATTTCAAGTATATATAATGATGGGCTCGTAGCTCAGCCTGGTCAGAGCGGCGGTCTTATAACATCAGTAACCCTATAACTGGTACTAAGAAAGCCGTAGGTCGTGAGTTCAAATCTCACCGGGCCCATTTACAAAAATCGACGACAAGACAAGGGTTCAAAGCCAGATTTTGGATCCATTCTGGAAGCAGTTAAAAAGCAGGTTAAGGGCGTGTTTCACGCCATTAAGATAAAACACGACAGCTAATATCCTTTATTATTCTTAGGACATACAAAACAAGGCATAAAAACCTTTCATATCAACGTCGGCTGTATTTCCTATAAAGCAAATAGAAAACATTGCCAATCAGAAGCGCGGCTAACAATGAGTATGGGATTCTGAAAGACGCGAATGCCATGTACAATATTGCAAGCAAGGCCCCATATACTACCTGCGAGTAGTTTTTGTGCGGTGATGTTTTTGGCTCTACGAGCATTACGAATGCAAAAAGATAGTTTATACCGAATAGCAAAGTGACTATGGCTGTTATAGAAAGCTTGCTTCCCATCTCCATAAGTAGAGCCAATGCTAAGCTAGCAAGCACAAAGGCAGCTGCCGCAGCCAATCTCCTTGCCTTATAAGCCAGTATTATCAAAATCGGCGTCAATGTTATGGCTATGCCGTATATATTGTAATTGCTCGCAATCCACCATTCGTCTCCTAATCCGAAAATTGGCAAGGCGATAATCAACCCGAGAGCTGCAGGATTAAATATATTCGAACTTTTATATTGGATAAAAAATTTAGAAACTACTGCGATTGTAGATGCAATTAAAACTAAAAGTAATGATACGTTTATCGGAGCTACCGAACCAATTATCAGCCCAGTAATCAATCCTGAATACGGCATCTTAAACGCATGTTTTAGGTAGAATTTCCTTATCAGAATCTCCAGGATACCTGCAATTGCAACTGCGCAGATTAAAGACAATGGAAAGACATGTAGCGTGTAGCTGGATATTGCAGCTAAGGTCGAGAGCAACGCTATTGACAATATATACATATTGCTTACTGGTCGGCTCAGTATCTTCATTTTACCAATGGCTCATTGGGAGACATATCCATCAGAGTCAACTATTACAAAGCCATCATCTCCGAGCGAGGAGTCGAAGCGGTAACCATCATCTCCGAATGTCGTCTCTATAATATAAAGCTTATAATTCGGCTTTAGTATAAGAGATTG
>JAJYXO010000037.1 GCA_021801765.1 Microcaldota archaeon
TTATTGGATAAATCCTCTACTGTCATGCTCAGGCCTTTCTTGTCCTTCTCTGATCTTATCCTTACGGCGAGGGTGCCGCTGGAAATCTCCCTCTCCCCCACAACACATATGTAGGGCACCCATTCCTTTTCCGCATTCATTATCTTCTTGTTAAGCGTATTGTCCGTATCGTCAACATCGGCCCTTATGCCATTCTTTGCAAAAGCGCCTGCTATCTCTGTAGCCTTCTGAATAAATTTATCGGATAGCGGAAGAATCCTTACCTGTGTAGGAGTTAGCCATAATGGCAGTTCAGGTACTCTATGTTCTGCTTCATCAATGGATGCAAGCTCCAGCAATGCATATATCACCCTCTCTATGGCTCCGCTTGGGCTGCAATGCAGTACTATCGGATATTTTTTGCTGCCGCTGCTGTCTACATAGCTCATTCCATATCTCTTGCCGTTTTCGTGGTCTATCTGCACTGTGGCCAGGGCAGTTGCCTTATCTGCAGAGTCTATTATATTAAATTCAAATTTAGGGTCGAAGTATGCATATCTGAAGTTCCACATCTCTATCAGCGCCGGCTTCTTCAGCTCCTTTGAGACTATCCCCTTTATGAAATCTGAGTTCCCTTTCCAGAAGTCCTCGGTGAATCTGAATGCTGCCTCGTATTTATCAATCCCTATTCCAATCCCCTGCAGGACGTCAACGCAGAACCTGAACTGGTTGCCGAATTCGGACATGGCCTGATCAAGGTTTTCGCAAAGTGTATGCATATCGGGCATGGAGAATGCACGAAGCCTCTTCAGCCCCGCAAGCTCTCCGCTCTTCTCCCTTCTAAAGCTGTATCTCGTCAGCTCATAGAACTTAAATGGCAGATGCTTGTAAGATATAGTTGCATCATGCGCCATGAGAAACTGCCCGAAATCCGCTGAGAAGCGCAGGAAGTACTCCTTGTCATCAGATTTTAGCACATAGTGCCTCGCAGGAAATCTATGGAGATACTCCTTAAGTGCCGGGTGCGCGTAGTCATACATTATTGGCGTCTCAACCTCAACAGCGCCATAACCTATTACCTTCGAAGTGACATAATTCTCCAGAAGCGACTTTATCAGCTTCCCGTTTGGGTAATACCTGAAATTCCCCGAGTCAGATCCAGGTTCATATCCGACAAGCTGCAATCTCTTCATATGCGCTATGTGCGGCGGCTCTGTTGCATATGTCCGCACCTTCCTTATCTCATAATCTGCAAATTTCCTAAGGTTGGGACTTTTTGAGAAATCAAATTCAGAATAAGGCCATAGCCTTCCATTCTCATCAAGTATATACCATGTAGAAACTACCTTATCCTCCTCTTCAAGCGCATGCGATTCCTCATCATTCCCGCGCACTTCTTTACGTACAGAAGAAAAGCTCCTCGCCTGTTCTGCAAGAGGGTGGCCTTTTATATCAAGCATAAGTTTTTTGTTCCACCCGAAAGGCGCCTTTACAGTCTCGTACTTCGATCCGATCCGTTCATAAATATAATCCATAATCCTCTTTGCTTCTTCAGGTCTGCTGAGATTACTGCTTAGGTGCGCATATGGGTACAGGACCAGCTTCTTACGCTTTAGGCGGTCCATAAGGTTGCTTATATCCTTAATTGCTGAGTCTGCAGCAGATTCGTCATCACCCTTCTCAACGCTCACAAGCACTACAAGCGCGTCTTTCACGGTTACTTCTTTTGTCTCAGCTTCGTCATGCGCACCTGCCTCTATCTTTACAGGAGAAAATGTTATTCCTTCAACATCAAGCTCTAGAATCCTCATCAATTTCGCCTTCAAATAGCCACTCAGAATCAAAATCTACAAAACTAATAATATCTGAGAGTAAACAAAATAGCCTTATATTCCTTTCCAAGGGAGGATACTGGAATCGGAGCGTATCAAAACCCCACATGCAGCTGCACAATGGTGGCAGGCAAGAATCAAAGAACCTATCAATCAAAAAAGGCAGAAAGAAGATGTGTTTGTGGTTACTTCTTGCCAAAAGCATTTCTTCGTGCTTCAAGCTGTATCCTGAACTTCTCAATATCGCTAAGCCCTGTAGTAGGTTCTCTAGATTCGCGCTTCTGAGCCATTAATTCTTCTCTGGCTCCCGGCTCTATATTCTTCAAGATCTTTGCAGACGTTTGTGCATCTCCTGCACTGCTTTGTCTGAATCTCATTCTATCACAATTCTCTAACCGCGATGCTAATATTTAAACATTACTCAGGCATACAAAAACCAAAAAAACCGCAAAACAAACCAAACACGCAAAAAGATAAAAGCTGAAAGAAATAGTACGCGTGCATATAAGATATGCACGCAATACAG
The DNA here is from genome assembly GCA_021801765.1 of Microcaldota archaeon. Classification (GTDB taxonomy): domain Archaea; phylum Micrarchaeota; class Micrarchaeia; order Micrarchaeales; family CABMGC01; genus JAJZIU01. The sequence continues at coordinate 2,338 of JAJYXO010000037.1, forward strand.
TGGGGGTTGGTGATAATAAAATACGCACAACTTACGCTAGTATGATGCATGCGCTTATTTATATAGTTTATTATATAACAAAAATTATATTTTTAATATAATAATATATGGCCAAAGGTCTGTACTCTGCGCATTTGCCTATGCGCTCAGGCAAGAGCCTAGTACTTACCCCCGCTTGCCAGGGCGCCTTTTACAGCAACATCGGTAATTGAAGGGGACAGCATATCCACTATATTGTCCGTCCTGACCCCGCATGGCTGCAGCAGCCCGTTTCTGGTTATGCGTGCATGGTACCTGCATCCTTCCGTGCAAATCTCCCTTACCTTGCATGACAAATTCGGGCACGTATTGTTCCTAGAATCCTTAACCTCAATTACCCCGCCGCCTACGCTGAATATCTGCCCTCCATAAGGGTAACTGTAAGGGACTTTATGGGATGCAACGGAGTTTAACTTGCCAATCATCTCATCCAGGAGGGAATCGTAATATCTCTGCGTATCCTTGCTGAATGAGAGCATGGAGAACATCTTTATCCTGATTCCTTTCTTGGATGATAAGTCTACATAATCATAAATCTCTTCAAAAGTTTCTTTTCTTACTACGCAATTTATGCTTACTGCCAATCCTGCAGCTATCGCAGCATCAAGGCCCTTCATGACAAGTTCAAGCGCGTCTATCCCTGTAACTTTCTTGAACTCCTCCTTCCTGAGCGAGTGGAGTGATATGTTTAATCCGTCCAACCCTGCCTCCTTGAGCCTGTAAGCAAGCGGCTTTTTTCCATAAGCAAGCCTTGTTCCATTAGTGGTAATCTTCACTGATTTTACAGATCCGGAAGCCTTGAGCTTCCTGACAAAATCCACCAGTTCCTCATCCAGGAGGGTCGGTTCTCCATCTCCTGCAATGTGTACAAGAGCTTTCTTGCCTGCTATGCGGGTAAGCTTCTCAACCAGCCCTACAAATTCCGAATTTGAGAGCGCGGCCCTGTCTCCCAGCTGAAACACATCATCATGGCACTTGCCATCCGTATCTGCGTCAAAAATGCAATTCTCATTGCAGACCCTCTTCGATATCCTTACCTTCTCAGGGACAGTCTTATCTATGCGTATATTTAACAGATTTCGCCTGGATTCTTTCTCGGCAACGGTTTTAACCAAAGATTCTTCATCCACGGCAATCAATACTTATTTGACCAAAATCTTTTTAAGGCAAATATATAAATAATATTATACTAAAAATATAATATAATCAGAATAATAGGTGCCTTAGATTGGCAATAAAAAAGGAAGTATGGGCAGAGTACCTGAAGGAATCAATATCCTACCCTGAAGGAACAGCATTCCCTTTTTACAAGCCTCAGCACGTCCTGGTTCCGATAACCTACATAACTCCCAATTACTTTTCAATACGAACCCTTGCAATAACCTCGGCGCTCACGAACCTTGGACATACAGTCTCGCTTCTGATACACGACAACAACATTGTGGCGCATAAGTACATATCATCAAACAAGCTCATGAGACAGCGCACCATCTCAGGCGGCTATCCCGGATATCTCATAGAGGAGATATGGCGCTTGCTTGAGATGTTTGGCGCAGAAAAGAGCAGAATAAAAGTAATCAAATCATCAGACATATGGCTGAACCTTACAAAAGACACGTCTTTGTATCTAGAGTTCTACTCCATGCTTGCAAGACTCAAGCTCTCAAAAGACGAGCTGACGCTTGACAAGCCCGAGCCTCTATACAGATTCATAGAGCGCCCGTTTGACATATATCTGTCGAAGAATTACCGGAAAGTAACCAAGTACGATATGGAAAACCCTACAATATTCCTGCTCAACTGGGTAAATTATGTGCCATCAAAGAAGATCCTCCAGGAATTCAGCAAAATAGACAAGGGCAGGGAAGAAAAGGGATTCATAATGCTCTCGATGCATGACCTCCCTTTAATAGAGAAAGACGACCAGATACCGAGCTGTGGGATGTCACTTGCAGAGATTAAGGAGATAATAACACATAACAATCCTTCAGCCCAGGCTACCAAAGCAATAGACGAGAGATGCGTCCAGCCTGTCTCCAAATTGCTGCAAACGCTTGGGATAGAAGAGCCAAAGAAAGGGAAGATTACGGGAAGCAGGGGCACTCCAGGCTTCTGTGAGCGCCTCTATCTGCTTCTATCCACCATAGACGACCAGATGAAGAACAGCGAGAAATCCGAGCTCAGGGAGATGGTCGTCTCGTCATCCATAGACTTTGAAAACATACAAGGTCTCCTCTCCAGCAAGAGGGTAATAAGCGTTCTCAGGTTCTGCGATGGCGAATATACCATATCCGAGATTGCCAAGAAGAGCGGCCTGCAGCTAAGCAACGCAAGCCAATACATAAACAAACTAAGGGAGAGCGGGATAATATCGATGGACAGGAAGCCGCGCATATTGGTAAGCGATATAATAATACCTAGCAGATTCCTTCTTGATGCTAAATGATGTATAATAGGTAAGAAACTTGGCCAGACCTAAAAAATATCCAGAAGCAGTAGTCGGCACATTTATAGTAAACAGACAGGGCATGATGCTTTTGGTAAAAGGGCCCAAGTGGAAAGGGTGGAACATACCAGGTGGGCATATAGAATACGGTGAAAGCATATTCGCAGCCGCAGCTAGGGAAGCATACGAAGAGGTAGGGTTGAATGTAAAACCAATAGGCATAATTGAGATCGCCGAAGGCATATTCCCAAAGTGGTTTTCAAAAAAGAAGCATTTCCTGTTCTTCGATGTCCTCTGCTCAGCATCTGGTAACGAAGTAAGAATGG
>JAJYXO010000061.1 GCA_021801765.1 Microcaldota archaeon
AGTCGATGGTTAAGAGGCTCGGGCTTCAGAGGCACGTATCTTTCATCGGTTTTGTCAGGGAAAAGGATCTTCCAAAGCTCTATGCTGCATCTGACGCATTCTGCATACCTTCGACTTTTGAGACGCAGGGGATAGCCTCGATAGAGGCGATGGCCTCTGGAAAGCCAGTTGTAGGAGCAGACTGCCTTGCGCTCAGCGACCTGATAGTGAATGGCAGGAACGGGGAAAAGTTCAGGCCAGGGGATTATCTTGGTTGCGCAAGGAAAATAGAAAGGGTTTTAAATAATCCAGATGCATATATTAGCAATGCAATAAGCACTGCGGAAGAATTCTCTGTGGAGAAGATGGCTGACAGGCTGCTGGATGTTTATAGGATGGTAATGGAAAAGGCGCATGGCTCGGATTATTCCGATGCGCAGCGCTCAGGAGATAATTAGGTAGATTCACTGGAAGAAAATAAAACAACCTTGCAGCAGACGGTAAATGCTGCAGAGGCAAAGAAACAGGAGCCAGTCGACGAACTCGAAGCTGCCAAAAGGAGGAGGGGGGAGTTCCTGGACAGCATACGCAGGTACAAGAGGAAGCTGGCATACAAGCTGGAGGAGCAGGAAGCGATAAAGAAACTGGCAGATATGAGCAAGAAGAATACAAAGAACATAGGCTACCTGAGGAGAAGGAAGGAGAATATAGAGTTCAGAATCTCTACCGAGGCTTATACGCTTGATGAGGAAAGGGAGCTTATCAGGAGGAAGAATGAGGTAGATGCAGAGCTGGAGGAAGCGATAAAAAGCTACAGGCTCAGGAGGAAGCAGGAATACATTGTCAGCGACATAGCTGAACTTACAAAAAGGATTGCAGAAGCGGAGGCGGCGCTGGGCGAAGCTGAGAAGAAGCTATCTGAGATCTATGCAAGCTATAGGAAGAAGCAGGATTGGGAACCAAGGCGCAAGGAAGAAAGGAAGCACACAGAGCCTAGGCACGACGAGATAAGCCTTGCAGACATGGCCATAATAAAGGATAGGAAAGAGGAGAAGGAGAAAGAGGATGCTTAGTTGAAGTTAAAGTTCTTGGGCGCTGCCGAAGAGGTCGGCAGAAGCTGCATAATGGTAGAGTACGAAGGCACCAGGATAATAATGGATGCCGGAGTGAAGATTGGCGAAGAGGATGCCTATCCGCTATTGGAGGCAGCCGATATCGGCAGCATAGACGGCGTGGTAATATCACATGCCCACCTGGACCATTCTGCTTACCTGCCACACATGGTTTCGAACGGGTACTCCAAGCCAATCTATTCAACAAAACCCACATTCGAGCTGGTAGGCATACTCGTGAGCGACTACCTGAAGATATCAGAGCCAAAAGATGTATCTAAAGATGCGATGGCAAAGATGCTAGGGCAGTTCAAGATTGTGGAATACCAGAAGGAATTCAGGATAGGCAGCATAGGAGTTAGGTTGCTGCCTGCAGGGCATATACTCGGCAGCGCAATGATAGAACTAACCTGCGGAGGCGAGAGACTGCTTTATAGCGGGGACGTTAATTTCAGGAATACGAAGCTGCTAGAAGCAGGGTACACAGATAATCTGGATGCAGGCATTCTGGTAATGGAGAGCACGTATGGGGGCAATGGCGACACATTCCCATCGGAGCATGCAACGATAAACGGCATGATGGCAAGCATAAAGGAAACGCTCTCGGCAGGAGGCAAGGTGATAATGCCAACCTTCGGAGTCGGCAGGGCGCAGGAGATGCTCCTCCTGCTCGACGATTATATGAAATCAGGGTTGCTGCCCAAAGCGCCGATATACATGGACGGAATGGTAAACAAGGCGATGGGCATACACAGGCACAATGTAGTATACTGCAGGGAGGAGCTCAAGAACAGGATATTGCTCAATGATGATGATCCATTCAAGAGCAAGAATTTCGTAAAAGTCGAGACTGCAAAGCAGAGGAGAGGCATCATATCTGGAGAGGAGCCATGCATAATAGTCACTACAAGCGGCATGCTCACAGGGGGTCCAGTGCTGAAATATGTTAAATCCCTTGCGAAAGTCCCTGAAGACAAGATAATTTTCGTAGGATACCAGGCTGAAGGGACGCTTGGGAGGGAACTTGTTAATGGGGCAAAGGAGATACTGATCGATGAGAGCAGGGTCGATGTCAAATTCAAAGTTGAGAAGTATCATCTCTCAGCGCACGCAGATAGGCAGCAGCTTCTGCAATTCGTTAGCAAGGTGAAGAACCTAAAGAAGGTCTTCATAATCCATGGAGAGAAGAGAAAATCTAGGGAGTTCAGGGAAGCCATAGGCGGAAAATACACAACGGAGATACCCATGCTTGGGCAGGAAGTGACAATCTAGGCTTTTCAGGCTGTGTGCGAATTCGCTTACATATCAAAAGGCCAGCGTTGTTTGCGGCGCTTACCTGGAAAAGCATATATAGGACAAAAACAATCAGCATATGCTTGGAGTGTAAAGATGGAGAACCTCAGACCCCCACGCGAAGGTAGAGAGGGCAAAGCCGAAGCATTAGCATATGCGCGGGGAAAGACTGGCCTTATACTGGGCGTTGTTGAGAATGCAGGCAGGCTTGGAGATAATCCAGAGGCGATTGGTCAGCTCGGAGGGCTTATGCTCCTGCTGAACGAAGGCGAAGGCAGAAAGCTTCCATGGCAAGGAGCAACAACGGGGATAAAGGATTGCAAGCTTAGGGTTATTGAAGGGAACTTCGAATCTTTCGACGGAGTAGTAGGGGTTTTCATCGATGGAAAACTCGCAGGGTGCACGGTCATTTATTCGAGGAGGGATTTCAATGAGAAGCTGGATAGGTTTGTAGAGAAAACAGCACAGGATTGGACTGCTGGCAGTTCGCAGGCGTTTGTTGGTGCTCTGGAAGAGCTTTCAGCTGAGAAGGCGGGACTTTCAAGCCTGCTTCCTGAAAAGGAAAGCGCAACGCCCTTCCACTATGAGGCGCAGGCTAGGCAATACGATCAAGGAATATGGGAAGCTATGCGAACTGATATCCCTGAACGAAAAGCCCCCCGGGAGGGGAAGGTGAACATGGAAGGGAGCAAAAAACCGGGGCCTGAGAATACCAAGCGCATTGATTTTCTTAAGCCCATTATTTTTGGAGCTGCAGCCATTGTCATTGCAGCTTCAGTTGTAGTAGGAAGCAATATGAAAGACAAAAATGACATAGGCAAAACCAATGGCGCGACGGCGCAGACTGCGGCTTCGTGCCAATCTAATGCCAATATAGGGTTGGCAATGGCGCCGACGCCGATAAGATGCGATGGCTATACAATAAATATGGTGGGGATCGGGAAGGATTACAGGGGAGCGAATGTCAGTTATGAGATATCGTCAGGCAGGCTCGAGTTTCCGCTAGGCGAGCAGAGGGCAGGAGGCAGTGAACAAGCGGTGATAACCGAGGATGGAAAGTTTAAGATGATGAAGATAGGAATCGATGGGATAGACTACGCAAGGCATACTGCTACGCCGAACATAAAGGATATAGGCGCGGTTCATCCAGGCAAAATCGAAGAATCCGCATACTTAACGGGAAATTTGGCCGTAGCAGTTATACGCGCCACAGCCGAGCCTGCAGGCGTCGGGAAGAGCGTCTCGCAGCTGCTTAGAATCAATACGAATGTTGGGGATATTGAAGAAGGATTAGTTTATTACCCTTCAACCATGCAGTTCTCGCTCGTAGCTGGGATTTATGGAGGTGGTTTCTCCCCGTATACAATAGACCCTAAATTTACAGTAAGGAATGGGGATGTACTGGTGCTGCTTTTGGAGCCTTACAATAAAGAGCTTATTGGCAGAGTCTATGACGCTACACAAAATGCAAATTATTCTGGAGTTGTTGGGGCAAATGTATTGAGATTGCCGAATCCAGTATTTACGCTCGAAATTGACACCCCAGTTCCAGCAGTAAATTCTGCGGAGTTTAAACCCATATACGCATATCTGCCAGCAAGTGCATATGGTCTTCCTTTTGGAGTTGTCCCAAGCTATTGGCCGCTTAATGTAATAGGGCATGCATATATAGGTAAAACAGAGGTGCTGAATGCGACACTTCTGGCATCCCACAATAGCTGCTTTTATGGATTTTATCCCTGGGATGAATTCGTAAATCTTTCAAAGAGCAGTGCGTTAAGCACGTTGGAAAGGTCTCAGATATATGGCGTGGCCATGAAGGATGGATTCGAAGCGCTGTGCAGGCATTGAAGCCGATTCCCAGATAAGCGCACGGAGGAAGTCACATCAATAATAAAACGGCTATGGTGGAGTCTGACATCCTCCCACCACTGAAAGTGATGGGGTTCCTCTTGCTCTTAACTCTGTATCCGTTCTCATTTGTTGCCATCGGAGCGGGTTTCGGAACCTTTTAAATGGGTTCAAGGCCGCATCCATTTTGCGTTGCCTTTTGGAGGTATCAGTGCTCTCCTTGCATACATCCCTGTCTGTATGCAATCGGGATATGCGGTTGCTTCTTGAATGGATGTTTGCTGCATTCCCAAACCGTTGATTTCGTGCAACGGCACAACAATGTGGACTGCCGCACTCAATCCCTCGGACTCTTTCGATGTCCTTTGAATATATGCGACTCCAATAAGCATATTACGATGACAAAACATATAATCTCTCGAATTCATCCCATGATTGAAAGTCGTGGACTTTCTGCTATGCATTCTTGTAATCATTTATCCAATTGTTTGGGAATAGTATGTTTCCATTTAGCCATTCTTGGCATGGCTTCTTATGCTTAAATCCTCCTGCCTTTCTCCATGCCTCTGTCTTCTGCCAGACTTTCTCTTCCCCCTTTTGTAGTGTTTCATTTATCATTTTTAAGCAC
>JAJYXO010000031.1:0-1166 GCA_021801765.1 Microcaldota archaeon
GGCATGCTCACAGGGGGTCCAGTGCTGAAATATGTTAAATCCCTTGCGAAAGTCCCTGAAGACAAGATAATTTTCGTAGGATACCAGGCTGAAGGGACGCTGGGGAGAGAACTTGTTAATGGCGCAGAGGAGATACTGATAGATGAGAGCAGGGTCGATGTCAAATTCAAAGTTGAGAAGTATCATCTCTCAGCGCACGCAGATAGGCAGCAGCTGCTTCATTTCGTTAGCAAGGTGAAGAACTTGAAGAAGGTCTTCATAATCCACGGGGAGAGAAACAAATCCATGGAGCTAAAGGAAGCCATAGGGAAGAGATATGCAGCTGAGGTTCCCCGCCTGATGGAGGAAGTTGCAATATAGAGCTTTACGGCGGATTGTAGCTGCTTATCCAGCTGCTGGTGTAGACTACGTTTGCAGGGGCTCCGTTGTTTCCATTTCCAGAGTAGTCGTTTGCGTTGCCGTTGAGCGGCCACCAGCCTAGAAGATTATGCAAGTCTACTATGCCAAGCCCGTTAATGCGAGGCCTTGCATGTCTCATCAGTCAGTGATGGCAGTTGGCTTATGCTGGCAGATTAGCCTTCTGACCTCCCTTCATAATCCCTTTGAACTGCTCGCAGGGCTTCCGCGGACTTGCCCCCTCCCAAAACTATCTTTCTGGGGTTTAGGTCGTAGGCGAGGCCATCCTTAAGTTCCTCCATGGTTACCGTTGGAGTTTGAGTGCCGAACGCAATTTTAAGTATGGTACCTACTACAAAAGCTTCACGGTCAATGTTTGACGGGGTTTCTACATCTGCAAGCGCTGATAGATCAAACCTATTCTTATAGATATTAGATAGCATGCCATATACTATCTTTCGATGCTCTTCGTTCTTAGGATCTATCCTTACTCGCTCACCTTGCGCTCCTCCGCTTCCTCTGTTTTCAGGGGGTCTATGCTTAGTGTTCATATCATTCACTATCAATCATTTGCTTTTAACCTTTCTTGAACCTACGCTGCTTATATATTTGACTTGGCCTTCGTGCAATATATTCTGCGTATCAGGGTCAAATGTAAGAAGGTGTGCATCAGCTATTATTATTGGGCTCAATCCGTGTTTTAAGACAAGGCTTAGATCATCAAAGGGTATCATACCTCCGTTAGAACTGAATAGGTCTTCTAGATCAAC
>JAJYXO010000031.1:1176-25995 GCA_021801765.1 Microcaldota archaeon
AATTCTTTTCTTCGGATATTTTTGTTCAGAAGTACCTTTTATTGTTGTAATGCTTCCATCTTTGTCTACATGCAGCATGTAAGACGCGGCGGCAGGCTGTGTTGATCCATCAATCACGTCATCTGTTACATTTCCTATAAGCTCCTTAATTTGGTACTTAGTTTGGTAATTAGTTATGGCCGGGTTAGTCATTTTCAATGTATAAGGCCCTGGGGTAAAGATGCTCATTTCCCTTTGCCAACGTCTGCCATCATTACCTTCTTGTAGGCCTATATACAGGGCGCCTTTTATATAAGCTGCAGAAGCAACGGCTACTCTGCGCAAGTAATCTAACTCTGCATACATTTCTCTTAATTCACTATCATTAATATTCTCCGAATCTCCCCTTAGGGCCTCTTTAAGCCACTGCTCCTTGTTTCCCTCAGTTGGCGAATTCAGTAATTCAAGTAGCCTCCCAGCCGCAGAGTTTATCCTTGATGATCTCCCGGCATCGCCAGAATTAAGCATGTCAGGATGATATAATCTCTGCAGCGCTTTGCGTTGAGATTCTATCAGCATCTCAGCGGCATCCCTGCTAAGCCCTTTGAACAAAGCAGGATCTAGTCCTAGAACCTTGAACGGATTGCTACTAATTGTATTCTTCTGAGCCATTTAGATACCCTAAGAAGCGCCGCAGATAAGTATTATTCATAGCTCTCCTTCGCTATCCGTAACTTGGGATTTGGAAGAGATGGCAACTTCGGATATTTTTCCTTCTATGACATCACACGCTGTTCTAAAACTAATTCTTATGTCTGTCTTTTGCGAAACTTCGTCAACCTTCATAAGGAAATCGTCTATCGCCCTTCCTATAGTTAGACCCTCATCACTCAGCTCTAGTATTCTTTCTATCATTTCGCTTAGCTCTTCCCCGTTGACTTCGTGATTTGATCCGAATCTTTCATGCAGCTCCATAAGCGACTTCGGTGAATCCTCCAAATCATGCATATGTGGATTGATGAGATCATCTCCTCTTCTAAGGGCGCTGCGTAACGACTGAGTAGCGCGGTCTACAATTTCCGTATCTACTTGGTCATGTGATGCTAATGCTACTAAAAATTGATCTATTTCCTTGGCGTCATAACCTGCTTTCAGAAATTCTCCGATAGTTTTTAAACTAGCATCATAGGTGATAACTAGCGGCACTATGTCGTTTCTCAACTTTTGATCGGTGATGGTTAATTTTTGGCAGAAGGCAGCCAATTCCTCCCCAGATATCTTCGTGTTAGTCCTCCTGAAAATTTCACTTGATGCATCCCTGATTGTAGCGAGATCTACTGGCTTATATACACTTATGGAACCTCCTTTTTCTGTAGTATCTCTTAGATGTATACGATCTTGCTCTCTTCGCGCTCCTCGCAGCATTTTATCACGCTAACTGTTTCTCCAATTCTCATATTTAAGCTTTTCGGTGAGGGGGGCTTTGTTAAATAAGTCCCCAAACTGTTAAAAAAGTATCTGCTATTCCTTCTTATCTTTCCAATACTCAAAAACTGCTCTAAGTTGCCTCGCATATAAAAGGTGGTCTGGTTCTCTTGATTGCCTAATTCCTAGCTCATCGGCACATCTAAAGAAGCCATCAGCAGGCATAACTGGTCTTCCGTTCTTCTTGACAACAACTACGGAAAGCATTGGTCTGCCTTCATTAACTTCGAGGGCTACCGAATATTATACAAAAACAAAGGAATGGTATAAATCAAGAAGGAATAGGTTGTTCTGGGTTTCCTAGACCTATCTGCTGGAGCATAGAGTCTATGTCCGTCTTAAAATGCCTATATCTGGCTTTAGCGTAATGGGAGCATCTCTTTCCATTTAGCCATTCTTGGCATGGCTTCTTATGCTTAAATCCTCCTGCCTTTCTCCATGCCTCTGTCTTCTGCCAGACTTTCTCTTCCCCCTTTTGTAGTGTTTCATTTATCATTTTTAAGCACCACAAACACGCTTTTCTTTTCCCAGTCTTTAGGCAGATACAACGCGCTATACTGTATGCCAAATCGCAAAGCCTTCCAGATCCGCCGAGATGTAATCTTCTGCATTGCGTTTCTCAATGTGCAGCACCTGGGGCCCGCCTGGCAGGTCTACATTTATCTCTTCCTCGAAGGCTTTCAGCGCCTCGGGATCTCCTTCGGCGAGTATCTCCACGCTTCCTTCCCTGTTGTTCCGCACCATACCCCTGATGCCTCGTTTAACTGCTTTTTCCTTGACAAGGCTCCTGTATCCGACCCCCTGGACGAAACCATGCACAACGATGAATACTCGCATCCTTTCATCTTCCCTGTGCTTTTTGCACACTATATTTTTGTGCATGTGCAGGTATTTACATGTAACTGGAAGGAGAAAGCCGAAGGTTCGCGAAAGGCTTAATAAATCGGAGAAGAGAGAGTATAAGTGCGTTAACATGAAAGATAATTCCGAGCACCCGCTCAGGGTAGTTGACGTAGAGAAGATATACAAGGTAGGGGAAAGGGATTATCCGGCGCTACGTGGAGTCTCTCTTGCTGCTAACCGCGGCGAGATACTTGCCATCCTCGGGCCGTCAGGCAGCGGGAAGACGACGTTGTTGGACCTTATGGGCACGCTGGACAGGCCTACGAAGGGCAAGATATTCATAGACGGAATAGACACTTCAAATCTTAACGATACGGAGCTCTCTGCTCTAAGGAATAAGAAGATAGGGTTTATCTTCCAGTCATACAACTTAGTGCCATATTTGAGCGCGCTTGAGAATGTGGAACTCTCCATGCTTGCAGGTGACAGCCTGAACAATGAAGGAAAATCGAGGGCTGTCTCGCTCCTGACTGAGCTAGGGCTTGGCGAGAAGATGGAGAAGAAGCCAAGGGAGCTGAGCGGAGGCGAGCAGCAGAGGATAGCAATAGCACGCGCTCTTGTGAACAACCCTTCGATAATACTTGCCGACGAACCGACAGGGAATCTTGACACGAAGACCTCTGAGGCCGTCATATCCATACTTAACAGGATGAGCAGCAGGAACAGCGCTGCGATAGTGCTTGTCACCCACGAAGAGGATCTTGCAAAGGATTCTGACAGGATAATAAGGCTCAGGGATGGCAGAATAGAGAAAGAGGTTAGAAAACATGATAAAGATAAATAGAATTGCGATGATTGCTTGCGCTATCTTTGTTTTTGCAGGAATAGCGAATGCGTGCACGGTCTCAGATCCGGCATTTCAGGTGCTCGGAGTCACATGGGGCAATTCCACATTGCATTTCGAGGCTGGCCCAGGAAGCAACTATGCGCCTCTGACTGTGACTATGGGATATTATGGAGGCACATGCAATTTGTACAATGTGAAGGGATTCATCCAGCTTAGCCCGCCATTCACAAGCTTCAACGGCTCAAGCTATGTTACCTATTATACTCCTGAAGTCGCTGCCAACTCTACCTTCAGCCTAACTTTCAGGCTTGACATTTCAAACAGCACCTCCGCAGGGCAGAACCTGACGTTTTCTTATCCGCTATATGTCTATTGGAACCAGACAAGCAGCTTCAGGAACTCGCAGGAATACAACATAGATGTACCTCTGAAAGGGAGCGTTGAACTCCAATTCAACACCTTCAACAGATCAATAGATGGAGAAGGATTCGACAACATCTCTGTTATGATAGTGAATAAAGGAACAGGTATTGCGCATAACATAAGCATGGAGCTTGGCCAGGTGCAGGGAGTCAGCATCGCCTCGCAGCCTACGACAGTGAAGGAGCTTCTGCCAGGCGCTGCGGCGAATGTTTCTTTCTCCGCATATATATCGCAGATAGGAGGCGGCACTGTGCTGCAGATACCTTCCAATGTCACATATTATGACGCTTACGGGTACGAGCAGAGAAGCAGCCAGGAACTAGGGTTCTACACAGGATACGGATCAGGATATCCTGTTACCATCTCTCTAAACCCAGGATCAATTTACGCAGAAGTGCCTGAAACTGTAAATATAGTTGTACAGAATAATGGGGATGCCAAAATAAATAACGTATATGCAGAGATAGTAGGCAGCTCTAGCGTCAGCGTGCTTAGCCCTAACGAATGGGCATCTATGGGCACTGTTGCACCGCACTCCTCTGCAAACCTTCAGGCGAGTATCTTTTCCACCTCCACCACAGGAGTCTCGCCGCTGCAGCTTATGCTTGAGTACAGCATTGGAGGGAAGGTGCAGAGCCTTAACAAAACTTACAACCTGCTGACCCCAGGGCTGATAGAGCTTGAACAGGTTAGCTCTTCTGTGATACCTGCAAGGCCGACGGCAGGAGGCATCTTCTCTGTTACGGCTACGCTTGACAATGTAGGGCCTTCAACAGCATACTCTGTGAAGGCTACACCGGAGCTTTCAGATGGCATACGCAATCTTGGCGCAAACTCTACGTTCATAGGCAATGTGCAGGCAGATACGCCTACGTCTTTTACGCTTAGCTTCCTTGCCCCGAGCAAAGAAGGCGCGTACAGCATACCAGTAGTGCTCTCCTACCTAAACAACCTTGACAATATCTCGCAGCAGATTGTATACTTTAACTTCACAGTGGCAAGCAGCGGGAATGCAATATCGGGCGCAGGGCCTGTGGCGATAGCTGGAAGTACAGGAGCAGCTGCGTATGGATATAGGAAATCAGGAGGCGGCCTTGGAATTGTTGTGATTGTTGTTATAATCATAATAGCAGCCGCGGCGCTTCTGATCTGGAAGGCTAGAAAGAAGAAGGGAAGGAGAGGAAAATAAATGAAGCTAAATGATGTCTTCTGGCTCACGCTGAAGGGGCTCAGGGAGCGGAAGCTGAGGACAGGCCTGACAATACTCAGCGTTGTAATAGGCATAGCTGCAATAGTGGCGCTTGTCTCCCAGGTTGCGGGCATATCGGCAAGCATCTCAAAATCGCTTTCTTCAATAGGCCCTACCTCGATAGTGCTTATACCCAGAGGCCAGGAGTATCCGCTGACAGGGCAGGATGTGGCAGAGATCTCTGCGTTGAGCGGGGTAAAGAGCGTAATACCGATGGTAAGAGGAAGCGCCAATATCAGCGTTGGAGGGACAGAGGAGACAGTAACGCTGATAGGCGTTGATAACCAGAGCATCTCTTCGCTGCTGGGAGGGGTAAATATTTATGAGGGCTCTCAGTACAGCGATGGCACGCCGCTCAGCCTTGTAGGATACCAGGTCGCATTCCCAACTACAGGCACAGGGCCTTCTTCCATAGGCATCAATCAGCCGATATATTTGCAGGAGGAAGGAAGAGACGGAGGTAAAACGATAACGCTGATAGTGGCAGGCATACTAGACCAGTACGGATCTTCTCTGCTGGTGCCTGTAGATACATCAGTCTTCACTTCCCTAAGCACTGCAATGACATTGCTAGGAGAGAGTTCGTACAACATGCTGCTTGTAGTAGCATCGAATACATCAAGCGCAAACACAGTCTATACGCTGCTTACAAATATATACGGAAGCAGGGCCGAGATACTCTCTGTGCAGCAGATAACAGCAATAGTTGCATCGATAACAGGATCCATAGGCGTGCTCCTAGGATCGATAGCAGGCATCTCCCTAATAGTTGCAGGGATAAGCATACTTAGCATAATGATGGTTTCGGTCTCTGAGAGGACAAAGGAGATAGGAATCCTGAAGTCCATAGGCTTCAAGAACAGCGACGTGATGATGCTGTTTCTTACTGAAGCTGTGATAATAGGAGCGCTTGGAGGATGCCTTGGAGTTGCAGTGGGCGCAGGAGGCTCATACGCATTGCCGATACTTTTGGGCGGAGCCTCGAAGGGGCAGCCTTCCGGAACTGCTGCAAGCACTGGTGCTGCTCCAGGTGGAGCATCTTATAGGGGGAATGCAGGGTTCGGAGGCGGAGGGGCGACCTTTGTAGGCGGAGGAGGGCCTGCTACACCTGGCACCGCTTCGTCGCTATCTTATACGCCGATAATATCCCCTTCCCTTGTAGTTATGGCAATAGCAATAGCCCTGATAGTCAGCATAATAGCGAGCCTTTATCCTTCCAGAAAGGCATCCATGATAGATCCGATCGCAGCGCTAAGGAATGAGTAAAGAAGGTTATCGCCTGAAGATCTTCATTAGTTTTTCATACGGCAGCGTATTGATGACATCCTCCTTCCTCAGCCACCCCCTCTTTGCGGTGCCTATGCCGTAGCGGATAAATTTGAAGTTGCTTGCTGAGTGCGAATCCGTGTCTATTGAGAATTTCAACCCGTATTCCCTTGCCTTCAATATATTCTCATCGTTAAGATCGAGCCTGTCAGGGAACGAATCTATCTCCATTACCACTCCGTTGTCCTTAGCAGCCTGGAAGACCTTGTCGAGGTTTAGCTTTATTGGCTCCCTCCTTCCGATAAGCCTCCCTGTCGGATGCGCTATTATATTTACCTTGCCGCTCTCGATGCAGCTGACAAGCCTTTTGGTCATCTCCTGCTCGCCCATATTGAGGTTGGAGTGTATCGCCCCAAGCACATAGTCCATCTTTTCCAGCGTCTTATCGTCTAGGTCGAGGCTGCCATCCTTGAGTATATCTGTCTCTGCGCTCTTTAGCAGCATTATTCTATCTCCAAGCTTCTTGCCTACAGCTTCTATCTCCCTGTAGTATGCATCAATTTTCCTCTCGTCCATCCCACCTGTTACGTACTCGCTCTTGGAGTGGTCAGTCATCCCGAGGTACTCGAATCCCTCAGTGATTGCTGCCATGGCCATCGACTCGATGCTCTCGTGGCCGTCGGTGTAGATGGTATGCGAGTGGAGATCTCCCCTTATGTCTTCGCGCTGGACTAGTCTCGGTATCTCATGCTTCAGCGCCTGCTCTATCTCCCCCCTGTCTTCGCGCATCTCCGGCTCCATATACTGCATTCCAAGCTTCTCGTAGATTTCCTTCTCCTCCTCTCCGGCTACGCTTCTCCCCCTCCTGTCGAAAAGGCCGTACTCGCTTAGCTTGTATCCTTTCTTTATGGCTATCTGCCTAAGCTTCACATTATGCTCCTTGCTGCCTATGAAGTACTGCATCGCAGCGCCGAAGCTCTTTCTTTCCAATACCCTGATATCGCAGCTTATCCCTGCCCTGAGCCAGACGGTAGTTTTGGTAGGGCCGCTAAGCGTTACGCTCTCCGCATCTTCCATCTTCGATATGAAATTTGCCATCTTATCCGGCTTGGAGGATATTACAAGTATGTCTATGTCGCCCACTGTCTCTTTCATCCTCCTTGCAGAGCCTGCCAGCTCAACCCTCTCTGCATATCCGGAGTTCTTCAGCTGCCTTATTATCGCCTCTGCTTCAGGAAGCACATCTCCAAGCAGCATCCTTCCTTTGCTGGACTCTAGCAGGCTTATGCCCTTCTGCAGAACCTCTTCACTTCTCTTGCCGAAGCCAGATAGATTTCTGACCTTTCCTGCAGCTATTGCAGCTTTGAGGCTCGCAACATCATTAACGCCAAGCTCTGCATATAGCCTGTATGCGCGCTTTGGCCCCAGCCCCTGGATGCGCATCAGGCTTGAGAAGTCTATTGGATATTTTTTCTTGTATTCCTCGTACTTCTTTATCTTTCCTGATTTTATGTATTCTTCTATATGCCCTGCTGTTGTCTTTCCTATCCCTTGAAGCTCCATCAGCGCTTTTATCCCTCCCTTTCTGTATATCCCTTCTATGTCTTCCTGCATTGTCTCGATTGTGAGGGCTGCATTCCT
Source organism: Microcaldota archaeon (assembly GCA_021801765.1). Taxonomy (GTDB): domain Archaea; phylum Micrarchaeota; class Micrarchaeia; order Micrarchaeales; family CABMGC01; genus JAJZIU01. Next base: position 8,910 of record JAJYXO010000031.1, read on the forward strand.
GTATGCGCGCACCTCGAAGACCCTCTTCTCATCTTCCAATTCAAGCATATCCGCTATCTCCCTGAAGATCTCTGCTATCTTCTTGTTGAGCAACCTTACACCCTGAGCTTCTTCATCAGCTCCAGGTATGCTGCCTCCGCGTATTTGGCAGGTATGGCATTTACGAAGAGCTTTGCGCCTTTAACTGAGACATCCTTTCTTCCTTTAACTCCTCCGCCATGAAGCATCTCCGTTATTATCTCTTCGACGCTTCCATACCTGTTCCTGTCAAGCGCATACAGCAAGCCTTTCTCGGTGAGGAACCCTGCAGCATTGTGGTGCGCATGGATGAAGTCAGAAGCTGCAGAAGTGAAGGCGCTTGGTCCCTTGAATAGCCTGTATCCCAGGCTTCTCTTTGGCGCAAGCAGAAGTATAAGGCCATACTTCCCTGACACCCATTTGGCGGAGAGGTAAACCTCAAAGCCGTATCTCTTGACCGTCTCTTCTATTATAGATGATATCTTCCTTAGCTGCGGCCAGGTGACATCTGCGCTCTTCTCCTTCAGGCTTAAGGCTATTAGGAAGAGATCCAGCTTTGATTCCAGCATAAACTTCTTCAGCAGTTTGGCAGCCTCATCATGCGAGACTTTCTGGCCGTAGAATGCCTTTATATCAGGCTTGGAAAGGAACAATCTTGAAGCTATTGAGAGCCTGGCAAGCGCATCTATGGATACTGCTGCTGCAACATTTCTGTTCTTATCCACAGGATCTATCACTACGAACTCCGATCCAAATCTCTTCTCATGCTCCCGCCGCTCTTCTTTATTCAGAGGGTCCAGGGTTATTGGCAGTTTCATTGAAGAAAAGGCATTAAGCGCACCGATAATCGAGCCATAGTGGTATATCAGCAGCTCGCAGATGTAGCCTGAGAATCCGCCTATGCGGGACTCTGCGCCATATATGTTATGCGCTTTGAGGAAATATTTCAGCAGCCTTACATCGTCCCTCTGTTTCGCAGATAGATGCGTATTTATGAAATCTGTGTGCAGAGGGGTTCTGTCAACTGCAGTTGCGAGTTCCTCGGCGCTCTCTATCTTAAAAGCAGGGACTATGTCTGCGTTTAGCCCTGATGGCAGGTATATCCTGACATATGGATGCTCTGCATATTTTATTTCGTATCTTTCGCCCATCTCCCTTTTGGCTATTGCCTTTCCATACTTGAGGCCCAGGCTCTCCAGCCTCTTCCGCGATATTCCGCTCTTGAAAAGCATGAATATATCTATGTCTGCAGAGCCGCGCAGGTTTGTTCCCCTTGCTATCGATCCTGCAACCCTAAGCTCTACATCCCTGCCGACAACTTCCTTAAGGCGATGCATAAGCATGTTGACGTTTGCAGTTGTAGTCCGCATCTCCTGCTCTGTGGGCTTTATGCTTTTGAGCACCTTCTCAAATATGCCCTTCGCTTTTTCTTTATTTGCCGCCATTCGTTTTACCTCCTTCTCTGTTTATCTGCACGCCTATCATTGCTATTTTGTACCCTATGCTGGCGAAGAGGAAGAGTACTATCACTTCTACGCTCAGATATGTGCCGGTGTTAATCGTTGAGGATAAGTCGGAAGTCAGCGGTCCCAGTATCCCTCCGACAGTTGCATTCTGCGCAGGCTGGGAGTAAGGGGCGTTGGCTTTTGAATTCGCCTGCTCGTATAATCCATATCCAATTAAGAATGTGAATAGTATTATCAATATTCCAAGTGATATTAGTATATACCCCAGATATGCCATAGTTACACCGAAATTATATGGAAAGGCAGGTTTAAAACCTTTGAGCACGCATGAATGTGTGTAGAGGGCTCGTGGCGCAGCAGTAGCGCGTTTCGTTCGCAAGGAGCTTTTGTAAAAAGCTTTGCCGAAATACGAAAAGGCCGCGGGTGCGAATCCCGCCGAGTCCAAATCACGTTTACGACGGAGCAAGGGTATGAATCCCCCCACGATGCATTTAGCTGTGTCTGAAGCGACCCGCAGATAGGTGAACTTTATACCAAATAGCAGGCACATTGCATTATAATGCAACTGTGGCGAAGTTTCAATATGTCATATGTCAATAGCTATACATATATAGATTGTCCAATTACCGACAGTGAAGGTGCAACCATCACTTAAGGACAGCCTGATGTTTATATTCTTTTCGGATTGTGCACTTTAGAACGTGCATGTGCACGTTACATTTTCCTTATGAGTGCACCGAAGAGTATCAACATAACCCATATGATGAGGAATATGAACCAGTAACTATTGCCGCTTTGCCATTTAAATCCATTTTATCTATTCCACGCAGTAACTATGTAATATCTCTGCATTGGCACTCCAAATTTATATTCCACATTTATACCTAATCTTTTATAATACATGAATTTCTCTCTAGTAGTTCTACCAAATGGACCTTCTCTTACAGCTGTAATCTCTGGATCCAAACCATTATCTCTAAACCCAACCAATGTTTTATCAATATTTGCAAGTGATGTATGGTAAATCTGAATTCTACCGTTCTTATTTAGGTGATCCTTAGACTGTTTTATTAAAACATCGAGTATTTTTCTGCCGTCAGTTCCCCCATCAACAGCAGTTTCTATTACGTCATTACCAAAAGTTATTTTTGTGTCAGATGGCACTTGTGGAGGATCTGATATTATTAAGTCAAATTTTTCATTTATCTCAGAAAAAAGATCACTTTGTCTAAATTCTATCTTCTCAACGCATTTGTTAAGTGTAGCATTATACTGCGCACAAACTAATGCCTTCTTGTACTTATCAACAGATAATATCTTTTTTACTTTTCTTGATAGAATAATCCCAAAAAATCCACATCCCGTTCCAAGGTCTAATACCGTATCTTCTTTATATGATCTTATATTTTCTGCTAAGAATACAGAATCATAGTTTGGATGATAAACTCCATTAGTTATGTAGAAAGTGAAACCTTTATACAATACAAAATCAGAAAAATCGTTAATGTTGACATTAGTTTGTGTTGCCATATCTGTCATATGCTTTTCGAGATCAATATATTCTTTAAATGCTGCTTTATCTACATCTTCATCTAGTTTTTCTATCTCACTATAAGTTAACCAGATAAGTTTTTCTGCCTCTTTTGCAATCATGTTTCCTTCCCATTTAGTACAAACATAATAATCAATCAAATATCTCTCATTGTTTTTATACCATGGTTTTTGGCATAGCCAATAGTAATCTACTGGTTTTATACAGAATTCTTCTTCTATCTCTCTAAGTAATGCTTCTTTAGAAGACTCTCCGTTTTCCACATGTCCTCCTGGTAGCCATGTGGCTCCAGCACCAAAGTCGTTATCTTTTGTTCTTACTTCGGTCAATATTTTTTTGTCCGAAACGAACAACACTGCAACCAACAAATTTGCTTGCGTAATATTATCCCCTAATAAGGCTTCATAAACCAAAAGATTAAGGGAAAACAGGCAATTAGTCCATGAACTGCTCCGGCTTCGGAGGTTCCTCTGGCTGGCCCTTCCTCTTCCTTATCTCCCTGACTACCTTGTCCTGGAGCTCCTTAGGCAGGCGCTCATAGCCTGCATATTCAGGATACCATATCGCCTTCCCTTGGGTCAGGCCTCTCATCTCATTTGAAAATCCTTTTATTACCTCGGCAACAGGCATCTTTGCAGTTATTGTAGCCTGTTCAGCCTCCTGTTGTATGTCAACTATCTGGCCTCTTTTGCCCTGCAGGAAAGTTATTACATCTGAGATGTATTCCTGAGGTATGTTTATTGTAAATTTCTGCTTGGGTTCCTGGAGTATCACTCCAGCAGCAAGCATGCCGGCGTATATCGGCCTTCGCATCGCAGGTATTATCTGCGCGGGGCCCCTGTGCACCGGGTCCTCGTGTATTGTTGCATCTGTTATTGAGATTTTTATGCCGGTGCATTTCTCCCTTGCAAGCGGGCCGTCCTTCATCGCCTCCTCGAATCCTTCCACTAGCAGCTCCATTACCTCGTCCAGGTATTGGACTCCGTGTGTTATGTCTATTAGCATGTTGCTTCCGGAAATATCCACTACGCCCCTGGCTTCTTCCCGTGGCATGCCTGCCTTGACAAGGTCCTCAAGGTATTGCTTCCCTTTGGGCCTGCCATTCTTTATGGCGCCGCCCTCTATAAGGTCTATCACTGACTGCTCTAGGGGCGAAACGTTGATGTAGAATCTAGAATGCCTGTTTGGCGTCTTACCCTCGACGTCCTTTGCTTCCCGCTCTATGGTTTCCTTGTAAACCACAATAGGCTCGCTCGTAGTTATCGGAATCTTGAACTCGTCCCTTAGTTTCTGCTCTATAACCTCCAGATGAAGTTCTCCCATGCCGCTGACAAGGTGCTCCCCTGTCTCCTGGTTGAGCTCCACGACAATCGTCTGGTCGCTCTTAGAGAGCTCTCTCAGGGATTCGATCAGTTTCATAAGGTCTCTGGTGTCCTTTGCTTCTATTGCCTTGGTGACTACAGGCTGCGAGTAATGCTTTATCTGCTCGAAAGGTTCTATCTTTCCCTCGCTGACTGTATCTCCTATCGAGACATTCTTTAGGCCTACTATGCCTGCTATGTTGCCTGCAGATATAGAATCGACAGGCACTCTGTCAGGGCCCATGTAAAGGCTCACCTGCTGTATACGCTGTATGTCAGGCATGCCTGTGACATACACCTCTGTGCCCTTTCTAGCAGTGCCGGAGAAGATGCGCCCTATGGCCACCTCTCCGCTGTGCTGGTCGTAGGTAACACCGAATATGATCATATTGAGCTTAGAATTGGGATTCACATTGGTCATTGCCTTTCCTTCATCGCTTTCCATATCTCCATGCCAGAGCCTGGGTATCCTGTATGCTTGCGCAGTTTTAGGGTCAGGAAGGTGCTCTATTATCATCGAAAGGGTCGCTTCGTCTATCGGAGCTATCTCTCTTAGCTTCTCCTCGTTTCCCTCTTCGGTGTATTTGAATATATCCTTGAATGTTACTTTGTATTTCTCCATCATCCTAGAAGAGATTGCCCATCTCTTATATGCAGATCCAATGCAGACGCTTCCGGCCTCTACTTTCAGCATCCATTTCTGCGCGAACTCTTCTGGTGCAAACCTGGAAATCATTTTGTTTATCTCATTTATGAGCTTCAGCAACCTTTCAAAAGTTTGTTCCTGCGTCAGCTTTAATTCGTTTAGCAGCCTGTCAACCTTGTTTATAAAGAGTACAGGTTGTGCCCTCTCTTGGAGCGCCTGCCTGAGAACTGTTTCAGTCTGCGGCATTATTCCTTCCACTGGGTCTACCACCAGCACAACGCCGTCTACTGCGCGCATGGACCTGGTGACATGGCCTCCGAAATCCACGTGGCCAGGAGTATCTATCAGGTTTATTATGTGGTCCTTCTCTTTGTAGTTGAATGCGAGGGAGATGTTCGCTGATTTTATCGTCATTCTCCTTTCCTTCTCTATGGCCTCATAGTTCGTGTAGAGTGCCTCTCCTGCTACAGTTTTTGATATTATCCCTGCCCTTGCAAGCAGAGAGTCAGTAAGCGTTGTTTTGCCATGGTGCACGTGGGCGATTATAGCTACGTTCCTTACTCTCTCAGTGTCATGCATTATTCTTTCTACTTCCTCGGCAACGAACTCTTTCTTTACCATGATTATCTAGCTCTCTTAGCTATTCTCTGCACTTCAACACGCTTCTTTATTGCGTAGCTATCCGGGGATTTGGAAGAAGCAAGCAGCAGCTCGTCTGCAAGTGCCTGGGAGAGAGTCTTCTTCTTTTTGAAAGCGCCTATCAGCGCAGATAAAGCTATATTCTTCAGCGCTACATCGACGCGCCTCCGTGCGCTTATCCCTACTGCGACGTTATAGGAGATGCCGCCATACCTCACCCGCGTGGTATCTTCTATAGGAGCTGCGCTCTCTAGCGCAGTTACAAGTACTTGTACGGGATTTTTTCCCGTCTTGCTTATGGTATCGAAGGCGTCTTCAACCACATGCATGACTTTTATCTTCTTGCCTTGGAGCCTTCCTTCGGTGCGTATTACCTTTCCGCCAACCTTCTTGCCAGTGCCTCCCCTCATCAGCTTTGTTATCAGCCTTTCAACGATATTGATGTGCGAATTGTAATATGATCTATACTTCCTTCTGCCGAATATGTTAGGATACTGCCTAGGGGTAAAGTGTACGTACTTCTGCATGCTCTGGTCGTTAACAATTATCCCGTTTACAGAGTATTTGCCAAAGAGCAGCGCCTCATCCTTCTGTGCAGCTTCCTTCTTTTTCCTTTTTGCAGGCTGTTTATCGGTCTTTGCCATGGTGCCGTCGGAATCTGCGGCGTGTTTTGACTCTTCGGTTGCTGTGCCTTCTGTCACTGGCTTTGCAACTGCTTCAATCTCTGGCTTTTGAACTGCTTCTTCCATAAAAATCATCTCTTAGGTTTCTCTTTTCTTCCTTTCACCACTTCGAATAAGTCGGCGCCATTTACTGCTATTACCCTGTATTTAAGGCCAGGTATGCTGCCCATTTGGCCTCTTTGGGAGCCGCCCATGCCTTGTATAGTAACCTCATCGTGTTCCTCTATCATGTTTATCGAGCCATCGTAAGGCACATATGCGCCGACAATTTTTCCATTCTTTATTAGCTGCACTCTGACGCATTTTATCAGTCCGCTGTGAGGTTGCTTCTGCTGCAGCACGAACTTCTGGAGGACAAGGGCCTTGGCCATAGGCACGGTTCCTACAGGATCATATCTCTTCTTTAGCTTAAAGTATTTTCTCTTCCACCACTTATTCAGCATTCTCTGCTTCTTTCTCTTGCGCACTAATTCCTTTGCTGCAAATTCCCCGTTAGGCAATCAAACACCATACTCCTCTTTTAGTATATTAGAGCTTCCGGGATCCATTATTGCAAGAGCATTTACAGAATACGGCTTCCCGCACAGGGCACCGAGTTCGACTGGGTTTCCATCGAACTTTATGAGCTTCATCTTTGATATGCTGCAGAGATGCGTTATGTCAGTAATTATCTCATTTTTTCCTTTGCCTGCTATTATAATCGCAAGCGCAGTATTCTCAGACATAGCACGTACTGTACTCTTGCTGCCAAAGCTGATCTTGCCTGTATCGACCACTAATCGTATATCATTGTTCAAATCGCTCATGCAACCGCTTGCATTCAGAATGCATTTGGCATTCAGGATTCAGATATATTCTATACAAAAAGGTATTTAAATACTACACAGGGTTTGGCCACAGCTCTGCCGAAGAATGCATTAATCAATATCTGGAGGTTACTGTGAGCGTACGAAGTTTAGCAGGGCAGATGCAACTTTCTCAGCGTGGGTGTAATGGGGAGTATGCCTTGCTCCGTTTATCATTATTAGGCTGCTTCCTGCTATGTTTTCAGCAAAGACGTTCGCATATCTTGGGCTTATTATCTCATCCTGGCTTCCCCATATGATCATTGTCCTGGTTTTAATCTGCCGCAAGTCATCTGCTCTCAGCTGGCCTTCCTTGAATTCGTCCTCTAATATGTTCCTCACCACATATGGATCTGCGCCCAGCTCTTTTGCCTTGCCTATCATCTCCATGTTGTACCTCTCGCGTGGCACGGTGCCTATTATCTCATCGTAGAATCCCTTAAGGCCGCCGGAGTCCTCAAGCACGAGCCCTTCGATGCTGTTCTGCTTCGCATAAGAGGCGGCTACCCATCCGCCGTATGAATGGCCAAAAAGGCAGAAATTGCGCATTCCTTCTTCCTTTACCAAATCATCGATGATGGATAGCTGGGATTCGAGGGTATAGTTAATCCTTGGCTTTGACGATTCCCCGTGCCCGAGGAGATCAACCAGGCAGATGTCGAGATCCTCTGGAAGGAAGCTCACAAGGCGCGTCCATGTCTTCGTACTGGAGGCAAGGCCATGTAAGAAGACAACTGTAGGCCCTGGGCCCAGGTGGCGCATCTCGTGTATAGAACCGAATTTCGTTTTGATAGCCTTGCTTATGAAATCAGTATTGTAATTCATTCCACAACCAGGTCTTTCAATGCGCATTGAAGAGATAAGCGCCTGCATTTGAGGTGATGCTGATCAGTGGGGAAGGGAAGATGCCAAGCACCAGCGTTATTGCAAGGCATGCAGAAATCACTATAAGCGTTGAGCGGTGCATGCGTATCTTGTACTCGCCTGCTCTTCCGGTATACGCCGCCATTATCGGCCTTGCATAGTAGTACACAGATATTATGCTGTTTATTATGCCTATTATTGCGAGCCATGCGAAGCCGGATCTCACAGCTCCGAGAAAGAGAAGGAACTTGCCAACGAAGCCAGTAGTAAATGGCAGGCCTACGAGGGAGAGCATGAAGATCGTCATCGCTATCGCAGCAAACCTGTTTTCGCCAGACAATCCTATAAGGTCGCTTACCCTATGCCTGTTCCTGCCCTCCAGCCAGCCGACTATGCCAAGCAGGCCTATGAAGATGAACATGTGGGCGAAGATCTGGAAGAGACTTGCCCCTACCCCGTACTGGGTGGAGATCGCTATGCCTATTAGCATATATCCTGCCTGCGATATGGAAGAGTAGGCGAGAAGCCTCTTCAGGTTCTCCTGCCGAAGCGCAGCTAGGTTTCCATAGAACATGGTGAAGACGGATAGTATTGCAAGCACTATGAATGGAGACTTGGAGGTTATGAATAGCAGTATTATTACCTGAATAAGGGCTGCAAAGCCCATCTTCTTGTTTATTCCGCCAAGCATCGACGTGACATAGGCAGGCGCTCCGTTGTAGACATCAGGTATAAAGATATTGAAAGGGAAGATAGATGCATCGAAGCCTATAGATGCTATAAAGAGCACTGATGCGAAGGCCATGAGCGCAGTTTTAGGCACTGTTGAGAGCGAGAGGGCGTTGGTGCCGCCATAAACCAGGGCCATTGCAAATGAGAAGAATGCGACAGCAATTGATGCCATGATGAAGAGCTTTGCTGCGGCCTCAAGGCTCTTGCGCGAGATCAGCACTATGAAGACTGTAGGTATGCTTGCAAGCTCAAGGCCAAGGAATATTGTTATTAGAGAGGTTGAAGAAGAGACCAGGTACATTCCTATCAATGCAAAACTTGCAAGCAGGGCGAAGCTGCCATAATCCTCTGAATGCCCGTATGCAAGCACATTGACAAGCAGTATGCCAAGTGTGAATACCAGAATGAAGAAGAGAGAGAAGGGGTTAAAACTAATTGTGCCTGCAGCGGTGTAGATGTAGCCGGAGTAGAGCATGTAGGCTGCAAGCATTGACAGGATGGAGAGTAATGCAGCGTTTGCTGCGAGTTGGAGGGATCTCCTCTTAGCAACATTGAGGGCAAGATTGAAGAAGAGCATGATGGCAGTGATTGAGATAAAGACGTATGCCAAGATCATTTTCCCACCAAGTATGCAAATACTGTTATCGCTATCGCGCCTATTGAGAATATCATTGCATATGCATTCACATTGCCGGTTGCCATCCTCCTGAGCCTTTCGCCTGAAGCAGAAGCAGCCCCTGCAAGCATGTCGAATGCAGAATCTAGATAGATATCGAAGAGCGTCACTCCCTCAGCAAGGTCATATACAAATAATGCGAAGCGAGAATATGCGGCGTTGACAAGCAGACCATTCCTTGCAGCGTAGTAAGCAAGCCTCTGGCTTATGCCAATCTTCTTCTTGTAAACTGCATAGCTTATGGCTGCGCCGCCTGCTATTATTGCAGACTCGATAAGGCCTTCGGTGATGCTAAGAGGGATCGATGTCGTGCCTATGTATGCGGAGAGGTAAGATGCATTGTTTGAGAGGAATGAAGGAAAGTAGAAATATATGTAAGACGCCGCAATGGTCATAGCTGCAAGCGGCACCATGGCGAACGCCATGCTCTTTGGGCCAATCTTGTAGTTCAGATATGATGAGCTGGATCTGTCCTCCTTGGAGATAAGGAGGAACCACCTGAAGATGTAAAAGCTGGTCATAAGCGCAACTGCAGATATTAGAATGTAGGCTATTATGTTTGACGCGAATGAGGCGCCGATTCCAACGTTAGCGAAGAAGCCGTCGAAAGGTATAAATCCTGCAAGGGCAAGCACGCCAAAGAGCGTGGTTATGTATACCAGCCTGTTGCCTTTCATGCCGGAGACCTTGTTTAGATCGGATTCCTCGCCGTTAGCCTTCATAGCAGCCCCTGAGCCGAAGAAGAGAAGCGCCTTGTAGAAGCTCTGCGCGAAGAAGAAGTAGATACCTGCTGCTATGGCTCCGCCAGAGAATGCAAGCAGCATCAGGCTAAGCTCCCCCATAGTAGAATATGCTATGACCTTCTTGAGATGAGGCTCGCGCATTGCGTTCAGAGTTGCAAGAAGGAGTGTCAGTGCTGAGATAATCATCACTACATGGGTTAGATGCATTGCGATGAATAGAGGCAGCATTATAATGAATGCGAAGACTCCGGCCTTAACCATCGTGGTGGAGTGAAGGAACGCTGAAACCGGTGTTGGGCCTTCCATTGCGTCTGGAAGCCATTCGTTGAAAGGGAATTGTGCTGATTTTGTGAATATTGCTACAAGAAGCAAGGCAGCGGCCAGGTATGTGGAAGGCGAAGGGGTAGCCGAAGAGAAGATTTGCGCAAAAGAGAATGTGCCATAAGCGTTCCATAGCAGCGCTATAGCTGCAAGTATGGCGAGGTCGCCTATAAGCACAGTGGTTATTGCCTTCCTTGCTGCCCTTATTGCAGATGGCTTATGGTCCCAGAATCCTATCAGCAGGTAGCTGGTCAGGCTGAGGAATTCCCATGCTATGAAGATAAGTATTAGGTTTCCGCTCATCGCAAATGCAAGCATTGAAGCCTCGAAGGCAAGCATCTCAAGATAGAATCTCCTCTGCTCGTCCAGTTTCTCCATGTATCCGAATGAATAGAGCATTATGAGCGGGGCTATTGTAAGTATTATAATCAAGAGCAGCATATTCAGGCTCGTTACCATGGTGGTTATCTGGATAGAGGCTGCCTTGCCCTGGCCTGCAAGCTGCGGAATGCTAAACCACCCGATGCTCTGCGTGCCATAACCTATCAGCGGGAGCAGGAGCAGGCTTGCAATGCTGCCTGCAAGCGCAACATACTTTGCGCGCCTCTTGCCTGCAAGCACTGCCAAAGCCATTGCTGCTGCGAGCGGAAGTACCAGTATCAGAGGGGTTATCATTATTACCACTTAAGCCTGTTAAGCTTGGTTACGTCGAAGCTTGCGCCGTTCGCCTTTATGTATACATAGAAGCTGATTACAGTTATGACTTCAGTAGCTGCCACAGCCCAGATGCTTAGCAGCGCCATGACTCCGATTGAGCCCGGGGAGCTGCTTGAAGAGAAGAAGGAGACAATGAGGATGGTGCTTGCGGCAAGCATTAGCTCTATGGCTAGCATTATCACAATGAAGTGCCTGTCAGAGGAGACTCCGGCAAGGCCTATTGCGAAGAGTACAGCTCCTAATCCGATTGCATATGGAAGAATCGTCATACCACCAGGCGTATATGCTTCCTTAGCACAAGTATGCTTCCTATCGCTGCTGAAAATAGCGTCAATGCCATTATTGTCAATAATGGATAATCTGATGAGAATGCAGAAGCTGCAGCAGAAGCAAAGCTGGGCGCCTGCTGCTGGCCTGCGCCCCATGACGCGGCGAGTATAATGAAGATTGCAGATGCTGCGAGCGCCATGGCTGCGAACCTAGGCAGCATTATCTCCTTCTTGCTCTCCTCTGCAGCTACCGCAACCATCAGATATGTCGAGAGGCCGCCTACGAATACGAAGAGCTGAAGAAGCGCCATTTCAGACTGGCCCAGCAGGGCGAAGACTGAAGCGCTGCCGGTAAAAGCAACAGTAAGCGCCATTACAGAGTGCATTAATTTCCTTGAGAGAAATACCCATGCGGCAGAAACTATTGTGAACGCAGCTATGGCGAAGAATACAAGGTTTGCATCATTCAAGTTCCTCAGGCCTCTTTATCAGCGTTCTCTTATCGTAAACAACATTTACCTCGTAATCCTTTCCGAGAGTCAGGCATTTCGGAGGGCAGACCTCAGCGCAAAGCGCACAGAAAAGACATCGCTCTATGCCTACCTGGGGCATCTTCTTGACTCCGCGCTCTGTGATTATCTCCACCATCGTTATTGTTTTGTTTGGGCAGATCCTCTCGCATGCTGCGCAGCTTATGCATGTCTCTATGTCCAGCCTCAGCATGCCGCGATAGCTGTCAGGCAGAGATTCACGCTCTTCGGGATATTCCACTGTGAATCTCTCTGAGGCGAGCGCCTTTAAAGTTTCTATAACTGGTTTTATCATTGATTCATCTCATTATTAGGTATGCCAATATAAGGTTTATTAATGAGAGTGGCATCAGCCATACCCATCCGAAACGGAGTATGCGGTCTATTCTCATCCTGACTGTAGTTGCCCTTATCAGTATAGTTGCCAGGGCTATTATGAATGCCTTTCCCACAAGCCATATTATTCCAGAGAGTGCAGGGCCTTCCCATCCCCCTAAGAAGATTATGGCTATAAGCAGGCTGCCGAGGAACATGCGGGAATAGTCAAGGAAGAGCGAGAGGGCATAGTAAGGTGCGCTTATGTCTGTCAGCCATCCGGCTATCAGCTCGGAATCCGCTTCCCTTAGGTCGAAAGGCGGTCTCTCCAATTCGGCTAGCATTGCTATGAAGAATACTACGAAGCCTATTGGCATCAGCGCTATAAACCAGAGGTGCGACTGGGCATTTATTATCCCAGATATGCTGTATGTTTTTGCAAGGAGAAAGACTGCTGCGATGGAGATGACCATTGGAAGCTCATAGCTTAGAAGCATCAGCACGGATCTCTGCGCGCTTACGTCAGCATATTTGTTCCCGCTGGAATATGCGGCTACGAATAAAAGCAATGGGGTGAATCCTATCAGCACGAATATTATTAGCATGCCAAGGCCCATGTTCGTTGCCTGCAGCGAGCTTGAGAAAGGCAGCAGGAAGAGCATGAATATTGTAAGCGAGACTAGGAAGATTGGCGCAAGTATGAATGGCACCCTGTCAGCATTTCCAGGCACCATCTTCTGCTTTGCTATTAGCTTGACTAGATCTGCAAGGTTCTGGAATATGCCGAATTTGCCGACATATGTAGGCCCATGTCTGTACTGCGCCTTTGCTATCACCTTTCTCTCAATCCAGCCGAAGAAATACGCAAAGATGGAGATCAGCACCATGATGCATATTGCATAAACAACTACGTATGCAGATTGTAAGAATGGATTCTTTGAGGCAAGCCCGTTTGCCAGCATATTTATTAGAGCGCTTACGCTACCTATCAACATCAGCCATCACCAGATCCAATGTGCTAAAGATTGCAAAGAGGTCAGCCATTCTGCACCCCTCAGCCATCCTGTTCAGAGCTGCAAGGTTGATGAATGTAGGTGCCCGTATAGAAAGTCTATATGCTTTCTCTGGGTCTGCAACAAGATACATCATCTCCTCCCCTCTAGGATTCTCCCTGCTTACCATGGCTATCCTGTTCTTTGCCTTTGGTATTATGAGCTTTATAGGCATTCCCATTGCGCTTCCTTCAGGCATCTTCCTTAGGGCCTCCTTGACAAGCCTGATGCTCTCCTGCATTTCCATCATCCTTACCATATACCTTGCAAAGTTATCCCCTTCGCTGGCGCTCTTCGCCCTGAAGTTCAGCGCGCTGTAGGCATAATATGGCACATCCTTCCGCACGTCGTACGGCACCCCTGATGCCCTGAGGACAGGGCCCGCTACACCTAAGTCTATCGCATCAGATCTGCTGAGTTTGCCTACTCCTTTCATTCTCTCATTGAAGATAGGGTTCTTCTCAACGAGGTTCCTGTAGGCAGGTATGCGCTTCTCCAGATACTCCATGGTAGATAAGGCATGCTCTGCGAAGTCCGGAGGAAGCTCGCGCACCAGGCCTCCAAGTCTCATGTTAACATAAAACATCCTCTGCCCGGTCGCTTCTTCAAGAAGCTTTAGGACTATATCCCTGTCTCTGAATCCCCACATGAACCCTGTGAACATCTGCCCCAGGTCATTGCATGTGGCACCGAACCAGAATAGGTGGCTGGCCAGGCGCTGCAGCTCTAGCAGTATCAATCTTGCGTAAGCGGCAGGCTCTTTAACCTCCACCCCGAGCGCTTTTTCCACTGTGGATACATAGAGCTCGTCAACGCTCATCGGAGCAACGTAGTCCAGCTTTTCCATGTATGGAGGGCATTGCATGAACATCCTGTTCTCCACCAGCTTCTCCACTCCCCTGTGCAGGAAGCCGCAATGAGGCTCAACCTTTACTACAGTATCGCCGTCCAGGTCGACTACCAGCCTGCAGACCCCATGGGTGCTGGGATGTACAGGGCCTATGTTTATCCTCGTGAGCGGCATTCTACATTCCCTCATAAGGCGCATTCCATGCGAAACTCTTCCTTAGCGGAAAAGACTTGCCATCCCATTTCTCTAGCAGCAATCGCTCTGCCTTCCTGCCTTTTATCTCTACGCCAAACATCTCCGACAACTCCCTCTCGTACCAATCTGCAGCTGGATATATGTGCATTACAGTAGGTACCCAGAGGTCTGCAGGATCGAGTTCTATTTCCAGGGCTTCATCCTTTGCAGCATCTATGTCGCGTATAAAGTAGAGAATGGTAATGCTCTTTATGTAATCTACAGCAGTAATCTTAACAAGATATGCAAATCCTGACTTTTTCATCTCTGCCAGCTTTGAAGCGAGTCTTTCCCTTTCAATCTTCAATCTTACCACCTATCCTTTTCTGCAGCTTCATCAGCGCCAGATATAGATCCTCGGGCCTCGGAGGGCATCCTACAGCGTAGACATCTACAGGCAGTACCTGATCTATGCCGCGTATTATGTTGTAGCTTTCCCACCATGGCCCACCGCATGTGGCGCATTCGCCAAAGGCCACTACGTACTTCGGTTCAGCCATCTGCTCGTACATTCTCTTTATCTCGGGTATCATGGATTTTGTTACCCAGCCTGCAACGATCATCACGTCTGCTTGCCTTGGGGTAGCCCTGAAGAGCAGATATCCTTTCCTCTCTGCGTCTACGCGCGGGGAACCGAAGGACATAAGCTCTATTGCGCAGCATGCCAGGCCAAACTGAAGGGGCCAGAGCGAATTCACCCTCGCCCAATCGACCATGGGCTTTGCAAAGGCCTTTGTCAGCTCCGAAAGTTTCGCAAACATTACATTGGGCTTAATCTCCCTATCGCCTACAGAAGCTGCAAGCAGCCTTTCGAGCTCCTTCCTTGCATTCTCGTTATCAGCCATCTTTACCATTCCTTGATAGTAGCATTATGAACGCCTCAAAAACAAACCCAAGAACCATTGTTGCAAGGACCGCATAGCCTGCAACGCCGGAAAGCGAGCCTGCTATTCCAACCCAGATAAGCACTACTGCAGTCAGCACCTCAAAGGCCAGAAAGCTGGAGAAGTATGGAAAGTACTCTGACATGATGGTTATCCGCTTTCCTATGCTCTCCTCGGCGCTTTCGAAATTGAGCCTGGAAACGTAGCTCTCCTTCCCCCTTCTTCTTATAAGCAGAGAGATTAGCATCATAAGCGCAGGTATGAAGAGCGCTATGATTGCATAAATTGGCAGTGCGATCTCTGCTGAAGCCATGTTTCATCATACGCAACGCATCTTATAAATGCTTAGTGCCCTTCTTCTTGACCTTAGCTACGTCGAACCTTCTGTAGATGTGCCTGCGCGTATACAAATTTATATCTGTTTATCTGAGTAATGCGCATATGGCAGCAGTTCTTTCTGAGAAGGCAAAGGGAGTTTTGGCGGATGGTTCAATAAAAGTAAGGGTATCGAGGAGCGGCATATACCAGCGCATAACATTCACGGTGAAGGTTGTCAGGCTTGGAAATGTAGAGTACAAAGAGCTTTTCTCAGACAAATTGATAGACTCCTCAGAGATACAGAGAGTTGCGGAGGAGATAGGCCTCCCTGTAGAGGCGCAGAATGGCAGGGCGTTTCCAAGGGGCACATCTTCTGCAGATTTCCAGAACTTATGACCTTGCAGCAAGTTAGAAGCTCGCCATTTATATTCTACATGTGATTTATAGCGTGCTTGGTATGAGAATCTTAATAGAAACCTACGGATGCACTCTGAACCAGGCAGACAGCGGGATTATCGCAGCAAGGCTCAGGGAAGCCGGGCATGAAGTAAGCAGTGGATTATACAAGGGAAGCGGATTCGATTACCTGATATTGAATACATGCACGGTAAAGATGCCTACGGAGCAGAGGATATTGGATAGAATAGGTAAGGCAAGGGGTATGGGTAAAAAGCTTATAGTCACAGGATGCATGGCAGGCGCGAATAGAGATCTGATAGCAAAGGCTGCACCTGATGCAGTTATCGTCAGCAGCGGCAAGATGGTAGACCTGCCATCTGTAATAGAGAGGATAGAGGCGGGAAAAATAGAAGGATTGTGGATGCATAGCAGGGTAGACAAAGCAGCGCTTTTCAGGGCAGAAGGAGATGTTATCGCGAAGCTGCCTATAAGCGAAGGGTGCCTAAGCAGCTGCTCATTCTGCGAGACCAAATTCGCTAGAGGCCCGCTCAACAGTTTTCCCGAGGGCAGCATAGTCAAAGCGGCAAGCATGAGCATAAAGGCTGGGGCAAAGGAGATACAGCTTGCATCGCAGGATACAGGAGCTTACGGTCTTGACAGGAAGACAGATATAGCCGAACTAGCTTCCAGAATCTCTCAATTAGAAGGGGATTTTAAGGTAAGAATAGGCATGCTTAATCCGGAGCATCTGCACAGGTACTTCGACAGGCTGGTAGATGCATACAAGTCAGAGAAGATATACAAGTTTATACATCTTCCAGTGCAGGCAGGCAGCGACAGGGTATTGAGTGAGATGGGAAGGAATTATAGCGTAGAGGAATTTAGAGAGTATGTGAGGGAACTAAGGAAGAAGGTGAACGGGATAAGCATCGAGACAGATGTTATAGTGGGCTATCCAACTGAAACCGATGG
>JAJYXO010000007.1 GCA_021801765.1 Microcaldota archaeon
AGTCCGCCATGCTGGAATAAGCAGGGAGGAGATAGGGGCAGTATACGTAGGATCTGAATCCCACCCTTATGCAGTGAAACCTACCGCTACGATAGTTGGCGAGGCCCTGATGATAGGCAACAATTTTACAGCTGCGGACCTAGAATTTGCATGCAAGGCAGGCACTGCTGGGATGCAGATGCTAATGGGGATGGTAGACAGTAACATGATTAAATATGGAGTTACAATAGGCACAGATACCTCGCAAGGAAGGCCAGGGGATGCCCTTGAGTACACAGCCAGCGCCGGAGGAGCCGCATTTATAGTCGGAAAGGAGAAAAATGAATGTATAGCAACTATACTGAAGACTGTCAGCTATACTTCAGACACCCCTGATTTTTGGAGAAGGGAAGGCGCAAGTTATCCTACGCATGCTGGAAGGTTCACAGGGGAGCCGGCATATTTCAGGCACATCATAAGCGCCACAAAGCTGCTTTTCGAGAGCACAGGCATGGGAGCCAAGGATTTTGATTATGCGGTTTTCCACCAGCCTAACGGCAAGTTTCCGCTGAACGCTGCAAAGATGCTGGGGTTCGAGGAGAGCAAGATAACGCAGGGATTGCTTACTCCGAGGATAGGCAACACCTATTCAGGAGCATCCTTGTTGGGCCTTGCCTCTGTGCTGGACGTGGCAAAGCCTGGGGAGAAGGTACTTGTCACAAGTTTTGGATCTGGAGCAGGGAGCGATTCGTTCGCCATAGAGGTGAATAATGCCATAGAAGAGAAGAGGAGCAGGTCTGAAAAGGTAGGTGAGATGATTGAGAAGGGCAAAATCTACATCGACTATTCAACTTACCTGAATTACAGGGACTCTATAAAGAGGAGATGAAATGAGGGACGTAGCGATAGTTGGAGTAGGAATCACGAAATTTGGAGAGAGATGGGAGCACGGCCTAAAAGAGCTGATGGCAGAGGCAGGGCTTATGGCGCTGCAGGATGCAAAGATGGAGAGCAAAGAGATAGAGATGGTCTACGGAGGCACAATGGCCCCGGGAAAATTCATAGGTCAGGAGCATGTTGCTGCGCTGCTTGCAGACCAGCTTGGGTTGCAGAACACTCCTGCAGTAAGGATTGAGAACGCATGTGCAAGCGGGGGAAGCGCGCTCAGACAGGGATACATAGCAGTTGCAAGCGGAATACATGACGTGGTAGTTGTAGGGGGCGTAGAGAAGATGACAGACGTAAATGCTTCTGAGGCCACTACTGCGCTTGGAGGCGCAGGTGACCAAGAATGGGAGCTCTTCCAGGGAATAACATTCCCGGGCCTTTATGCGCTTATAGCAAAGAGGCATATGAAGGAATTCGGCACCACAGAGGAGCAGATGGCGGCAGTCTCAGTTAAGAACCATGATAATGCTTACAGGAACAAGTATGCGCAGTTCCACAGGAAACTGAGCATCGAAGACGTGATGAGATCCAAGATGGTTGCAGATCCGCTTAAAGTGCTGGATTGCTCTCCGATCTCTGATGGCGCAGCTGCAGTTGTGCTTGTGCCGCTGGATAAGGCGAAAAAATACAACGATCTTCCGATACGCATAATAGGCAGCGGGCAGGCGAGCGACTCGCTCTCTCTTGCAGAGAGGGATAGCCTCACCGAGTTAAAGGCCACTAAGATAGCGGCGCAGAACGCATACAAGCAAGCAGGGATAAACGCTGAAGATGTAGATATCGCAGAAGTGCACGATTGCTTCTCCATAGCAGAGATACTTGCAATGGAAGACCTTGGATTCTACAAAAAAGGGGAGGCTGCAAAGGCCATAGCTGCAGGAGAAACAGCGCTTAACTCGAAGCTCTCGGTAAATACCAGTGGAGGGCTCAAAGGGTGCGGACATCCGGTAGGAGCAACAGGAGTTAAGCAGGCAGTAGAGATAACATGGCAGCTGAGAGGCGAGGCTGGTGAGAGGCAGGTAAACGGCGCAGAGATAGGTATGGCCCATAACGTAGGAGGTAGCGGAGCTACAGCTGTTGTGCATCTATTCAAGAGGGCTGATTGAGATGGAGAAAACAAGCGCTGCATTGTGGAGAAGGATAGACGAGAGATACAATATGATAGGCAGTGAATGCGGGAATTGTGGCAGGGCTTACTTTCCACAACGCATAATCTGCAGGAAGTGCGGAAGAAAATCAGTAATGAAAGAGAAGATGCTAAGCGGAAACGGGGAGATTTATTCATACTCGAGGATACGCGTGCCTCCAGACGATTTTAAGGATGCTGCGCCGTACACCGTCGGAGTTATAAAGCTCGACGAAGGGCCGATGGTAGAAGGGCACATCATCGAGAACGGCAAGGAGATAGAGATAGGAAGGAGAGTAAGGACCGTCTTCAGAAAGCTGAGGGTTGACGGGGACGAAGGGCTTATACACTACCACTTCAAATTCGAGCCTGTTTAATGCTATGTGCGTTGCTAAAATTTTCCTTCCCCCAAGTCTTAACAAATGAGCCAGGCAGCTTTAGCTTCATGTTGCTACAGTACAAAAGAAGTTTCCCATGATGTATGCGTTCGTGCTGGAGTAGCCATGTCAGCATGTTTTCACGTTCAGGAGAATCGATTCTGCCTATTTCCAAGAGAATATTTGCAGATGATTGGATAACATCGTCAAGGATATTTGCTTTTGATCTTTTGGCAAGCTCGGCCTTATCCTGGAGGCCGTGCTCTGCGGCAAAACTTAGCTTTCCTGTTTGCAATCCCAGTGAATATGCGACCCTGGTCCTCGTTATGCATGCAAATTCCCAAGAAAAGGATTTAAACCTGGGTTCGAATGGTTTAGTTTGTAAATTCCCTTCCGGAACTGCATTTGCGAAGCCCAGAGTAGCCGCATTGCAGTTCCTCCATGCGTATTTGAAATTCCGTATCCGTTCGGCATGCGCATTTTGCATGTATTTTAATTTGACATTGAGTATTAAAAACCCATCCAAACAGTGACATCCTCCCACCCGTAAACGGTGTGGGATTTCCCGCTCACTTTGTTAAGTAATGCTGTTGTGCTTTTTGGCATTGTGTTTATCTCCAGCCGCGCATGGCAGATGCCTTTGCGGCTTCGGCTATCCCTCCAGATAGTACATATGCATCTACGTCGTATGTTTCCTTCAGGTGCTTTGCAAGCCTCCTGGCTATCGATCCGTCATAACAGACAAGCACTGATCCGGAGTATGATAGCGCGTTTATATCTGCGCTCTCGCCCATGCCATTAGCATACATTATCCTGTCTCTAGGTACACCGAGGGTTTTGCTTACGGCCAGAAGTGGCTCTACCCCAAGCCATATGAACTTCGTGCCTGAAGAGTTGGAGATTTCCTTGGCTTTTGCCAGCGTTATCTCTCTGTTGCCGGTTATCGCTTCCGGCTGCTCTTCTCCAGCTCCAGCGGGATGCTGCAGCGAGTTTGTAACATGCTCTATGAACCTGGAGAGGTTTATAGCTGCGACAGTACTTACGCCGTCAAGTTTGCCCTCATCGCTAAGCGAAGACGTTGTTGCATCAGCAAAACCATGTATTCGCATGTGTATCGAAGAGAAAATCTTGCCATGCGATGTCAATATGCTTATTATGTTTGTGTAAGAAACTGCGCTTACCTCAGTGGTATGAAATATGTTCATCCCGAAGTATAGTCCCCAGAATGAGGGGCGGACTATTATCACCCTCTTGTTGGTGACGATTATCCTATCAGGTGATATCGAAGAAAGATAGCTTTGCCTCACGTCTAATATTGGCTCTTCGCCTTCCATCATTATATTGGATATCATCCTCATGCAGCTAGGACTTACTTTGTATTTTAATGATTCGCCTCCGCGCCTGCGGAGCATCTGCACTGCACCTTCAACAGCGATTTCAACATCCGTCATATATCCACCACAAGTATATGCGCAGAGCTTCTTTATATACCTATCAATTTTTTACAATTATCAGGGTAAAATTCGTAAAGATTACAGAAAGATACTTAACTAATAGGATATTATTCGGTTTTATAGGGTCCCGCAGATTGGCATAGATTGCCATCATGCAGCGCCAGTTTCTGCGCAGGCAGCAATATATTTTATGCGCGAGATGAATGAAGGAGAATGCATCGAAGGTTGGTGAGAATGGCAAAGAAGATAATACAGGTAATTGGAACGTCATCGGGGGCAGGGAAGAGCTTTGTAACTATGGCACTGTGCAGGGTGTTCTCGGATGCAGGTTTCAAAGTCGCGCCATTCAAGGCAGTAAACATGTCGTTGAACTCCATCGCACTGTCTGATGGCTCGGAGATCTCCAGGGCGCAGTGGCTTCAGGCAATGGCTTCGAGGGAAAAGCCTAGAAAGGAGATGAACCCTATCCTCCTCAAACCTGAAAAGGATGGCTGCCTTCTGGTAGCTAATGGAAAGAGCATAAGCAGCATGGGTCATGGTGAGTATTCTGAATTCCTTAAGACGCAGGGCCGCAGCCTTGTCTCAGATTCAATCTGCAAGCTGCTTGACTCCCACGATGTAATTGTATGCGAAGGAGCAGGCTCGCCTGCCGAGATAAATATGGATAATGATTTAGCGAATGCGTTCGCAATAGAAGAGCATGGAGCCGAAGCGCTGCTTGTGGGAGACATAGAGAGAGGCGGTGTTTTCGCAGCATTATATGGCACGCTGAAGCTAATGAAGCACCCTGAAGCGGTTAAGGGGTTGCTGATTAATAAGATGCATGGAGAGAAAGCATTGCTTGGCAGAGGAATCGCAGAGCTGGAGAATATTACTGAAAGAAAGGTCATTGGAGTGATGCCTTTCGTAGAAGGTGTTTATCTTCCAGGAGAGGATTCTGAAGACTACAAAAAAGAGTTCAGGATGGATTACAGGATCGCAGTGATCAAGTACCCACATGTTGAGAACTACGGGGACATCGATCCTATCTTCGCTTCTGGAGGAGGAGTTAATTACATAAGCGACGATAATGCGGAGGATATATCACGCGCCAAGGTGATAATAATGCCAGGGTCTAAAGAGGTTGTTGCAGATCTCGAATTTGTAATAGGTTCAGGCATAGGGGAGAGGATAAAGGATGCAGCTTCAAGAGGCAGCGTAGTGGTAGGGATATGCGGAGGATACCAGATGTTAGGCAGACGCATAGATGATCCATATGGGATTGAATCGGATAGGAGCGCGTTAGGCCTTGGGCTTCTTAATGCACAGACAGTATATTTAAGGGAAAAGGTAGTGCGCGAGGTAAGCTATAGGGTAGATAACAGATTTATCCATGGCAGTGAAAGCTCAGATGGATACGAGATACATTACGGTAGGATAGAGAGCCGGGAAGAGCCTCTCTGCGGCTCTGGAGGGGACATAGGATCCATATCTGAAAATGGCAGGATTATAGGCACAAACATACATGGCATACTAGAAAATAGGGATCTCTCGGATTACATAATGAGAATCAGCGGGATAAGAATCTCGGAGAAACACTCGCTGGAGCAGAATATATGCAGAATGACAAGCATATTTTCCTCAAACGTAGATCTAGGGCCATTGGGATTCTGAATTCATGCTGCCGGTTGAGGCTTTGCAGGCTCAGGGGCCGCAGTGGCATTTGCATGATTCATCGAGCCTTCGAGCACAAGGACACCGGCTGCTACAACGCAGGTTACTTTTGGGTCCCTTGCAACTATTGCAGATTGAGTGATATGCGAGGTCTTAACTATCTTGTTGCTCATCTTGAAGACTTTCTCCTTCTCGTCCCACGCCTGGTTCACATCGAATTCTATGCCGAGAGTCTCTGCGAGCATTGAGGCTGCAAGATCCTCTGCTTTCTCTCCGGCAATCTCATCAGTTTCGCCAAACGCCTCATATTCGCTGAGATAGCCATAATGGCTCTTCTCTTTTGGTATCGCAAGGCCGACGCTTGCCGCTATCAGCCTGTTAGGTTCATCGGAGTCTATCCTGCTGAGTACTACGAATGTTATCTCCCCTGCGTTTATCAGTTGCAGGCCTTCCTCCTTGGTTATTACTTCGCAGTTTGGAGGTATTATGCTTGAAACCTTCACCAAGTTGAATTTCGCTATTCCTGCATTCTTCAGGGCGGCTTCAAAGGCGCCGAGATGCGTATTGGCCCTGCCTATGCCTTTCGTAAAAAATATCTTTTTTGCTACGAGACCTTCCATTTCCATACCTATAATTATGCAAGTAAAAATGCACTAAGGCTTTTGACTGCAGACATTGCTGCGCCTTGCGGTTTTGAAAAAATCATACAAGGCGCTTCCATATTTACTGATTCCCTGATTGAATTAGTTAGTTGTGTAAAAAGATATTTAAGCGTTGCTAGAATGCGGGAGTAATTGCCTGCATGTTTTGCCGCATTTCGCAGATGTTCTGCAGCACTCGTGGTAATATATATGCTTTTAGGTTTTATCCCACATAGATAATTTGATTGGATGGCAGAAAGCGAGTCGGATAAGAAACTGAAAGGATTTACAAAAAAGAGGAAGTTCCTATTTTTCAAGATAAAATCCAAACCGATTTACGAGGAAGACGGAGGGAAACTGAAGCAGCAGGGGCAGACAGCGCCTAAGGCGCAGTTGCCAGCCAAAGTTATGCAGGGGGCGATCAAACCGGTAACGCAACAGGCTACGGTCAAGCCGGAAGACAAGAAGAAGGAACCAGAAGGGAAGGTGGAAGCGGCAACAGAGACGGCCAAGCATATGGAAGAGATTAGGGAAGGGAAGATACAGGAAGTAGCCAAAGGAGGGGCAGCGCATGCGGCAGGACAGACTCAGCAGGCTTCGGCGCAGCAAGGAAAACAGACAGCGGCTAAGCCTGCAGAAAAGAAGCGCCTTGGACTTTTTTCCAGGAAGGAGCCTAAGGAAGCAAAGAGCACAGCAATTATGCAGGGGAATGTGCAGCAGGCTAAACCGACGGTGCAAAAACCAGTAGGACAAGCAGCTGCGAAGCCTGCAGAGGCTAAGAAGGAGGCAGCGGCCCGAAGGAATCCTGCAGAAAAGAAACAGAATAAATACGTGAAGAATATCGCGGCGCATAAAAGATGGCTGGAAAGCGCTCTCACGGATGCTGACATAAAGATGAGCCCGTATGAATTTGCAAGAGTAGCCATTAGGAATGCGGCATTTGCAGCTGCAGTAGTAGGCATAGCCATTACAATAGCATTTTACTATTTGTTCATAAATTCCAGCTTTGGCGCTGTAATATCGCTTCTCTTTGGCTTTGTCACTGCGTTCGCAACATACAACGTGCTGCTGAACAGGTTTCTCATGTATCCGCTCGACAAACGCAAGCAGGAAGGGAAGAAGGTGGAGAAGGATATTCTCTTCGCTGCCAGAGACCTTGTCATAAGCATGAGGTCGGGGATGCCGCTCTTCAACGCCATAACAGCAGTAAGCACGGGATACGGGGAGGCTAGCAGAGAGTTCAGCAGGATAATCGAACTCGTTGAAGTTGGAGTGCCCATAGAGCAGGCGATGGACCAGGTTAGCGAGAACAGCGAGTCAAAAACGTTCAAGAGGATAATACTTCAGGCTAGCGTCAGCATAAGAGCAGGCGCAGATGTAAGCGGATCGCTGCAGGGAGTGGTGGAGGAGGTGCAGGAAGAGAGGGTGATAGAACTTAGGAGGTACGGCCAGAGGCTCAATGCGCTTGCTATGTTTTACATGCTCTTCGGAGTCATCTTCCCAAGCATGGGAGTCGCTGTTGCGACAATACTTACAACATTCATAAGCATCTTCACCATAAACTTCAGCGTGCTGATAGCTGTGCTCGTAGGGGTTATATTTATGCAGGTAATCTTCCTTAATATAATGAGGACGTCGAGGCCCATGTTCGCGATGTGAGGTCTTGTTATGGTAAATTTTGAGAGGCTGGTATCCAGGAATGTCGCAAGGTTCATCTCTGACGAGATAGATCTCGCAGGCATCAAGACTACTGTGGAGAGATTCTTGGGCATAGCCATAGTAGGGGGGCTGCTCATACTCGCAGTTTCCGCATTTGCGCTTTTCCTGCTGCTTAAGATAAATCCAGGCATAGCAGGCTTGGCAGGCATAGCATTTGCTGTGCTATATGAGGTTTCATTGTACGGCATACTGGAGTTTATGATAGAAAAGAGAAAGAACTTCGCAGAAACTGTGCTTCCTGACTATCTCCAGCTTACTGCTGCCAACATAAGGAGCGGGATAGCACTCGACAAAGCAATGCTCTCAGCCGCTAGGCCGGAGTTCGGATACTTCAGCGATGATGTAAAACTTATGGAGGCGAGGCTCTATGCCGGAGACACGCTTCCCGGAGGCCTTAGATTCCTTGCGGGCAGGTACAGATCTCCGCAGCTGGCGAGGACAATGCGAATGATAATAGAATCGGTGCAGTACGGAGGAGGGATGACAGATATGCTTAACCAGATATCGAAGGATCTGAGGAGTCAGGCAACTATTCAGAAGGAGATTGCAGGGCAGCTCTTTATGTACACGATCTTTATCTCTTTCGCCGCGCTGGTAGGCGCGCCTGTGCTATACGCGCTGACTGACAAGATGATAACTGTAACTAGCACCATATGGACTACGATATCTAAGGAGAGCGCAGGCAACTTCACAGCCTCTGCCGGACTTTCATTCCTCAAGCCTTCGCCGCCGAAGATAACTCCTGCGCAGTACAATCTATTTGCATACGCTGCCATTATAGTGATAACCGGCTTAGGGGCGTTTATAACATCGGTGATCAGCTCCGGCTCCGTGGTAAGAGGGCTGCGCATGCTTCCGGTATTCATATTGATAGGGCTCGTGGTCTTCTATATAACATCTTTCGTTATAGGCGGAATCTTCAACACGATAAGCTTAGGGGCAGGTGCTGGGGCACCATAGTGGAGGTTGTGGCCCATGAGCGCTGATCGGATAGCGCCAGAGGAACTGGCTGGAAGGCTGGGATCCATGTTCGATGGGAAGGTCAGGCAGCTCGGGGAGAAGGGCAGCAAGCTGGACAGGGAAATCTCCGAAGCTCTTAGGGAGTTTTTGGAAGCCTGCCAGAGATTGGAATCGGCAGATGAAGAGCCGGAGATGGAGATTTATATCAATACATCTGCGCTAAAGCAGCAAAAGGCAGCGTATGCGAGATCGCTGAAGCGTGCTGCAGATTCCTTCTCTTTCGATTTGGGCGGGACTATTTACCAGAGATACAGCAACGAGTCGGATGCACTGAAGAAGTTTATAGGGGAAGTGCTGAAGACTAATAATGCATTCAGGACTGCATTCATGGCATATGCAAAGCACCTAGGCAAATTCAAGAAGATTTTCGGCAGGGTAGAGAAGCTTTCGGATGCGCTCTCAAGGGAGCTTGAGGCGAGGAAAGGGGATAAAGAAGCTTACGATGCGATGGTCGCAAAAGCAGAGGAGCTTGTATACCTGATGAAGAGGGAGAAGGAGAGTAAAGGAAGGATTGATGCCAATAAAGCCGAGAAGCCGTCAACAGCGGATGTGAAGAAGCTGGAGGAGAGGTTGGCTGCAGCTAGAGCAGAGGAAGGCAGGCTTAGGCTTGAGGAGGAAAAGATAAGGCATCGTTTTGCGCAGATTGCTGCACAGCTTGAGAAGGCATCCAGGAAATATGATTACGGTTCAGCGAAGAGAATCAAGCTTTCTTATCTTCTGGAAGATCCGCTCTTGCTAAGGGAGAATGAGATTCAAGAGCTGAGGGAGATGCTAAAGGAGATGATAGGGAAGATCAGGAGCGGAGAAATAGCCATCAAGAATATAGACAATGTCATCGAAACTGCAGAGGAGCTGCGGAAGGAAGATATAAAGAAGGAAGCGGCAAGGTTCAGGGAGATTGAATCTAGGAGAATTGAGGATGAGAGAGAGGTTTCCAGAGAGGAGGAGGTGCTTGAGGATATAAGGAAGGTTGAGAGTGAGGCGCTGAAAAACGAGGAATCGGCCAGGAGGGCAGAGGAAATCAGAAAGGAGATAGGAAGGTCTGAGGATGAAGCGAAGAGAGAGATAGAGATGATGATAGAGAAGCATTATTCCAGGAAGGTAGTCATATGCTGAGGGTAGTTGTCGGAGGCACTTTTGAATATATGCACAGAGGGCATATGGCGCTGCTGAAGAAGGCTTTCGATGTGGGGGATTTCGTATATATAGGGCTGACATCGGACAGGTATGTAAAGGAGAAGAAGGGAAGGAAGATAAGCAGCTATCTCTCAAGGCTGGAGAGACTCAGGAAGGAGGTAAGAATGCTGGCAGGGAAAACAGAGCACAGATACAGGATAGCAAAGCTCGAGGATAGATATGGCCCTGCCCTGCGGGGAAGGTTTGATGCGATAATTGTGAGTAGCGAGACAGAGAAGGTAGCAAGGGAGATAAACAGGATAAGAAGGCAGGAGGGAATCAGGGAGCTCAGGATAATAAAGATACGCAGGGTGCTTGCATATGACGGGAAGCCAATCTCTTCGTACAGGATATTCAGGAAGGAGATAGATGCTAAAGGCAGGAAGCTTCTTTGAAGCTGCTCATATGCCTAGCTTCTTCCTTACTTCTAGAAGCCGGCTGTTGCGCAGCTCCATTATTCCCTCTGTTTCTTTCTTTGGCTTCTGCTTGAGCGCAACGCGTATTAGATTTGCAACCTCATCCCTGATTATCAGATACTGCTCCTCGTTGAAGACTCTCTGGTCTATGCCGGCGCTTATTTTTTCGAGCTCGGATATCTGATCTTGAATTGAGAGAGTCTCCATTACATGCGATGCTCTAGGCTCTTTGTATCTCTTCTCCTTTACTTCAGACATCTTCTTACCCACTTCTGGGGTAAGTTTCTTAAGCTCTGAAATCGCGGAGCTTATTTCCTCCTTGACATGCATGCGCGGCATGGGCCTCGGTGCAGGCGAAGCAGTTTCGGCAGGAGCTGCTTGGCTCTGCGGTTTCTTTCCATGATCCTTCTCCTTGGCTTTCAACATCTCTCCAAATCCGCTGATTTTAGGCCGAGGCTTCTCAAGCTGCGCAACACTGCCAACCGTAGTGTTCTGCGCTGGTTGCGCAGCCCTAGGAGCGCTGCCGTCTATTATCGAAACTGCCTTATAGTAATCATATTTGGAGATCATCCCCTCTCCAGATATAATTGCCATGGGATTTATGGATATCTCGGATTCCAGAGGTTTGTATCCTATCTCCTCCAAGAGCATGAGTGCATCCTGATAGCTATCAACGCTGTCAGCAGAGAGGCTCATAGGATGCCTCTTGAATATGGCACGTTGTCCTTTACCAGTTGCAGCACCTTGTCCTTGTTCTTGTAATAGTTGGCCACAATATAACCGCATTCGTCCATATCGAATATCTTGTTCTTTACCATCCAATCGAGCACCGTTGCCTTATCGGCTATCTCAGCGAAGATCTCCGCGCGTATATATCCTCCATAGAGCGCTATTGTATCTGTCAATCTTGTTATGTCTGCTACTTGTGGAAACGTATCGTTGCGCATGTTCCACCGTGTGTTAACGTTGATATCCCCGGTTAGCAATATCTCTCCGAATTCGAGCGTGCGCCTTATGCCCAGCCTCCTGTGCCTGAAGAGCGTCACTATGCCACCTATTGCGTTGAGCATTATCTTAGGTATATCTATCGGAGGATTCGTCATCCTTACTATTGTATCAGAAGCATTATCTGCATGGACAGTCCCATAGACTGCGTGACCTGTGTGTATTGCTTCGAAGAGCGTCTCAGCATCCTTTCTTGTTCTAATCTCCCCTATCAGCATTATGTCAGGTCTCTGCCTCAGGGCGTTTACCATGAGGTCATAGAGGGTCACTTCTCCCTTGCCTTCTGGATTTGGCTGCCTGCTAAGCATCGGCACCCATTGCAGGAATGTAGGCAGGGTAAGCTCACGTGTATCCTCAACGGAAATGACACGGTGGCTGGACGGCATGAACATGCTCATTGCATTGAGGAAACTAGTCTTGCCGCTGGCAGTCCCTCCGGATATCAGCAAGCTTATCTCATTCTGCACACACATCCAGAGCAGGCCTGCAAGATCCTTGCTGATGGTATTGTTGGCTATGAGCGAGGTCATGGTCCAGGGGTTCTTTGAGAATTTTCTTATCGTTATTGTGTTGCCCTTCTGCGAGATTGGCTGCAGCGTGGCATTAACTCTGGAGCCATCGGAAAGCTCCGCGTCCATGAGCGGCGAGAGGTTAGATATTTCTCTTCCAACTCTCCTGCCTATCTGCTCTGCGTCGTCGTATATGAGTACCTCTTCAGGTATGCGTATGTTGGTCTTGCACCATCCGTACTTTTTGTGAAATACCCACACAGGTTCCTTGGAGCTGTTTACAGCTATTTCCTCCAGGCTCTCATCTGCCAGGAGTATCTCCAGGTCTCCGAGGCCAAGCATTATGTTTATCAGGTATGCGGTGAGGGTTTTCTTGGCCTCCTTCTCGGTCCCCGGCAGGTATTTGTCTATAATCATGCCAGATGCATCAGAGTACTTATGCATCAGTTCTTCAGTATATTCCTTGTCCTGCGCCCTGTTGGGGTCTATATGAACCAGCGCCACGAGGTCACGGCGCATGGATAGCAGAAGTACCTTAGTTGCCTCTCCGAGGCCAGAAACTGTAGCCTCATATATTGGTACAAAATTCAATGAGTCGTCTATTATCCTGATGTTAGCTTTAAGCCCGTGGGCATCAAGGGCATAGTGGTCGTACTCTTTTACCTCTTCCATTAATACACATCATTTTACAATAGCGCCAAGGTCGGAATCTATGCTCGCTGTTTCTGATGAAGCCTCATCTATCTTTTTAGAGTTAGCGCGCGACGTATTCCTTATCTCTTCAATCTTCTTCGATTTCTCAGGTGGGGAGAGCTTCTCAATTGTTCTGAGTTGCTGCATCATCATGCTTATTTCCTCGGCGATAGCATTATTCTTCTTCTCAGCGCCCGCGAGCCTCTCCATTATCTCCTCAAGCTTTTTTTGCGTGGCAGCTGCCTGTGTGAGCGATGCCTTGGAATTTGAGAGTATATTATTTACCTTGGCAACTTCCGCATCTGCAGTAGACACAATCTTGTTTATCTCATCGGCCTGTTTCGAAATTTCAGATAGCATATTGGATTTTGCCTTCTCAGCCTTGGAGGTTGCTGAAAGCGCATTCGCTACCAAAGGCTCTGATTTATTTTTGTAATCGGCAATCTGGTGCTCCATGCCATCTGCCATTCGCTTCATTTCCTCGGATTTCGCAGATATCTCCTTCTCCAGGCGCAAAAGGTTCTCCCTCTGCGCGTTTGCATCTGAATTGAACTTTTCTATTGCACTCCTGACTTCCTGTTGGGCAGAAGATGCTTTGCTCCTGAGATCCTCTGCTGTGGATTTTACCTTCTCCAAGTCCAAGTTGAAGTTTTTTATTGATTCCTGGTCAGCCTTGAGCTTCGCCAGATCTGCGTCAGCCTCCTTGAGTGTCCGCTCTATGTAGGCCTTGCCCTCTTTCACGCTGTTATAGCGCTTAGCGACCTCATCCTCTATTTTGTCTATGCTGGCTATAGATTTCTTAATAGGCGCAGCGTTGCTCTTGAAATTCTTGTATGCGGCTTCGGCGGTCTTTGAGAGCACATCTATTCTTTCACCAAGCTTCTTTACTGAAGCTGACTGGCTGGAGAGGTCAGAGGCAGTTATCTCCTTCTTCATCTCGAAATTCTCCTTTAGCTCCTCGGCTGCGCCTTTGTCCGAAGAAGTGGGTGAGAGGTACATCTTGCCCATTTTATATGTTATCTTCACAAGTTTTGCATTTTCAAGTATCTTTGCCCAATCTTCTATAACCTTCTCGCTGACTTTTGTTTCGGCTGCAAGCGAAAGGCTGTCTGTTTCACCGTGCTCTGAAAGATATTTCATAAGCGCGTCGATTCCAGTGAGTATAGGTTCGTTCGCCATTTGCACACTCCGTGATAGAGGTATAATGGATATATACTTATATACGTTTTGATTTCTATATTGTCCTCATGTTATTTAGCGCTATATCCGGCTATTACAAGAAGCTGGAAGCCGTTTCCTCAAGGTTGGCAATGATAGACATAATGTCGGAAATGTTCTCAGATGCAGGAAATGGAGAGATAAGGGAGATAGTATACATGACACAGGGCGTGCTAGGCCCGCCATTTGAAGGAATAGAGACAGGGATAGCGGAAAAATTTGCAGAGGCGGCAATAAGCGCTGCTACTGGTTTTGAGAGGAAGGAGGTTGATGACCTATTTAGGAAGAGCGGCGATATGGGAAGTGCAGCTGAAGAGATGGTAGGCAAGACCAGGCTCAGGAGGATGGAGAAGAAGAGCCTGAGTGCAATGGAAGTTTTCCAGGCGATGCTTAAGATAGCTGGAACTTCGGGAGAAGGAAGCCAGGGGCAGAAGATAAAACTACTTGCAGGCCTGATGGCAGCATCTACGCCTCTAGAAGCCAGGTACATAACTAGGCTCTCTCTTGGCACTCTCAGGCTAGGAGCAGGAGATGCGACGATACTTGAGGCGCTTTCAAAGAGCGCTACTGGAGGAAGGGAGTTTAAGCCAGAGCTTGAGGGAGCATACAACATCTGCTGCGATCTTGGCAAGGTTGCGCACGTTCTTGCGGAAAAGGGCAAGGAAGGCATATTGCATTTCAAGGTGGAGGCGTTCAGCCCGATAAAGCCGGCGCTGGCGGAGAGGCTTCCGACAGCTAAGGAGATACTAGAAAAGATGCATGGAAGATGCGCTGTTGAGAGCAAATACGACGGGATGAGAGTGCAGGTGCACATGGACAAGGGGAGAAAGAAGGTTGAGATCTTCTCTAGGAACATAGAGAGGGTAACGGAGATGTTCCCAGATATAGCCAATGCTGCGATGAAGGAGATAAAAGCAGAGAAAGCGATTTTTGAGGGAGAGACGCTAGCTTACGATGAAGTCGGAGGAGAATTTTACCCATTCCAGGAGACTATACAGAGGAAGAGGAAGCATGGAGTGGAGGAGAAGAGCAAGCAGCTGCCGCTCAAGCTCTTTGCGTTTGATCTTCTCTTCATTGACGGGACAAGCATGATAGGGGAGCCTTATGAGGAAAGGAGGAAGAAGCTGGAGTCCGTGATAGCTGCAGGCAATGTGATAACCGCTGCGGACAGGATAATAGCGGAAACACCGAAGGATATTGACGGTTATTTTGATGATGTTATAGGGAAAGGGCTGGAAGGCATCGTTGCAAAGGACCTGCAATCGCCGTACATAGCCGGCGCGAGGAAGTTCAGCTGGATAAAAATGAAGAGGAGCTATAAGGGAGAGCTCTCAGATACAATAGATGCAGTGATACTGGGCTACTATATTGGCAGAGGATCGAGAGCGGAGTTCAGGTTTGGAGGCCTTCTGGCAGGAACATATAACGAGGAGAAGGATCTCTTCGAGACGCTGACAAAGATAGGCACTGGGTTCACCGAAGAGCATATGGAGATGTTCAGGGCTATGCTTGAGAAGATAAAGAGGAATACAAAGCATCCCAGGGTGGAATCCATAATCGAACCTGACTTCTGGGTAGAGCCGAAGTACGTTGTAACAATAAGGGCTGATGAAATAACAAGATCGCAGATGCACACATGCGGAAGAGACGATGGCAAGGCAGGTTATGCCCTGCGCTTCCCGAGAATAGTTAGCGACGGAGTGAGGAGCGACAAGGGACCTGAGGAAGCAACGACAACCAAAGAGATAATAGAGATGTTTAAGCAACAGAGGAAGACGAAGGTAGAATAGATAGGTGTATATATGGAACTTTTGAACCAGAACCCGACATATAATCTTTTTGGATTCAAGAACCCGGATTACAAAACAGCAAAGGTAGTTGTGCTGCCGGTGCCTTACGACGCTGCAACAACATACAAGGCAGGAGCGAGGGATGGACCGCACGCGATAATAGACGCTAGCAGGAACATGGAGTATTATAGCGAGGAGGTTGGCGCAGATATAATGGATGAAGGCTTCAGCATTTATACGCTTGAGGAGCTGCAGCCTAACATAAACTCGCCTGAAGCCATGGTCAAGGATGTGGAGAAGGAAACTGCAAGAATACTCGGAGACGGGAAGGTACCCATGCTGCTTGGGGGAGATCACTCTATAGCCATAGGTTCCATATCTGCCCTTGCAAAGAAGAGGAAGGACTTCAGCGTGCTGCACTTTGATGCACACTCTGATTCGAGAGATGAGTATCTTGGAAGCAGGTACTGCCACGCATGCATAATGGCTAGGGCCAGGGATGTCTGCGACAGCTGCTACAGCGTAGGCGTTAGGAGCATATACGCGGAAGGGGCTGAAAAATTTGGAAACGAGATACTCTTCAGGAAGGATATGCACAGTATGGATATGGAGGAGATAGTAGGCAAAATAGCCAAAGCAACTAAAAAGAATATATATCTGACGATAGATGTCGACGTGCTGGATCCGAGCGAGATGCCAAGCACAGGCACTCCGGAACCTGACGGCCTTAGCTTCTACGAACTCAGCTCCATACTGAGAGGAGTGCTGCAGAGGAAGGAGCTGCTGGGCGTTGATTTCTGCGAGCTTAGCCCAATCGGAGGCTTCGCAGCTCCAAATTACCTTGTCGCAAAACTAGCCTACCTGGTCCTGAACTACTCATTCAGGCTGCCAAAGGCTAAAGCCCGCAGATAGGCTTGTAAATATTGACTGAATGGAAAGAATTGGTTGGCGGGGGCGAGACTTGAACACGCGACCTCTAGATTTCTTAGCAAATCACAGCAAAGATGCTCATCACTCAACATGCTTGGCATATGAGTCTAGCGCTCTGACCAGCTGAGCTACCCCGCCTTTAACTATGGATATCCTGAAACTAACTTATATTACTTTCGCACAGCTTCGCAGCGGAGTTTGCAGAGGGTTAAATTCAAGAGATGGAAGCTATCTAATCCGATGCGAAAAAATAGGTTATTGAAATGCCAAGCTCCTAACAACATGCCGCTGAGAATAAGTTTTTAAAATCCAAAGTTCTTATTGTGCTGGTTTGATGGCTAAGATGGTTGGGAAAATACCTACAGATATCTGGTTCACAAAAAACGCGCGCCATTTGACGCGGCTGATAGAGATAATCTTCGGGGTAATATGGCTCATAGACAGCTCATTCAAATTCCAGGCGTATTTTGAATCTCAGTTCTCAAATCTGCTTGCTGCTGCCGCGCAAGGCCAGCCGCAGTGGCTTCAGGGCTGGTTCTACTGGTGGGCTGCACTTACATCCTCTGACCCCCATGCATTTGCCTTCGCAATAGGCATATTGGAGTTATCCCTCGGCATAGGCCTTGTCCTAGGGTTGATGAGGAAAATTGCATACGGCGGCGGTTTTGTGCTTAGCATGGTCATATGGACTGTGCCGGAAGGCTTCGGAGGCCCTTACGGGCCAAGCTCTACAGATATAGGAACAGGTGCGATATATGCAATAGCGTTTGTCCTCCTTGCCCTTATCAATGCCCTGGCAGGCAGGTCAGAATATACGCTTGATTCATTTCTATCTAAGAAGATAAAATGGTGGAAAAAACTGGCTGACATAAAATATTAGGCTGCATATCATACTGTTTTATAATTATGACCGCGCATTTTTAAGGCGGTAATGCCCATCTGGAGGTAGGATCTGCCATGGCTTCAATGACAATCAAGCAGGGGAGCTTGTCAAAACATATAGGCTACAAAGGAGGAATAGGCGAAGCAGTTCGCAGAATAAAAGAAGGGGATCCGATCCGCAGTACAGAAATCCTGCTAACTGCAATAGATAAAGGCAATCCAAAATACAGGGACAGCACCTATGAAAGATCGTCGAAGATAAGTGAGGTGCGAGATCTTACAGACGCAATTCTATGCGACAGCGCAGGCATGGCGCGCACATATGGCAGTAAGGAGATAGAGACGCATAAAAAAGAGAGAAGGAAGCTGGAAGATATGCTAAAGGAATTCGTAAGCGCCCATGCTGAAGAGATAATTACAAATGCATATGTAGGCAGCAAGGAATGGGAACGCACTTTGGACTCTCTCACAAACAGCGAGTTCTCAGAATCTCTGAATAGGTTGGATCCTGATGTGGCCCTTGCTCTTCTATATGAGATAAGGATCACTGAAAATGTTGCTGCGCTCACGTCGAAGGAATTGTTCAGCCCAAACACAGCGCGCTTCCTAAATCTCCTCGGCCCTGAATCTGCCAGCGAATACTTGAATTCAGCAGGCAGGACTGGAAATCTAAGCGCTCTCACAGACAACAGGATAGTGGGCAATGATGACATAATATCAATGGCAAGGGAAGATGCAAAATTTGCCAGCGAGTTCTCATATGCTGTGGGAAAGACAGGCAGGATAGACATATTGTCTGACAGCAACTTTGTCTCTGCAGTAGGAGCTCTAGACAAAGAGGTAAGGAACGAATACATATCTGCAATATGGGTTACAGGTATGCCTGATGAGCTATCCCGGAAGAGTGTAATTGAAAGGATAAGCTCAGGAAAATCGGATGTGTGGGGAGATGTTGTAAGGGAACTGAGAAGCCATGCAGCTGAAGAGAAAGGCGTTGTATTGATATCTAAAACCTATGAAGGAGAGCATGATAGGGGCGTAAAACTATTCACCCAGTCTATGCGCATATCAGGTTATGACGTAATATACCTAAACACGCCCCAAAGCCCAGAAACGCTTGCCGAGATAGCTGTAAAAAAAGGCGTAAAGGCAGTAGCATTCAGCTTTGCAGGGGATTCATACCTTAGCCTTGCCCAGAAAACAGCAAACAGGATAAGGGAGATGGGACGCAATGACATTGCATTTGTAGGTGGAGGACTTGTCTCTGAGAGCATGAAAAGGAACCTCGGCAGCCATGGGATCAGGCTCTTCTCAACTGTTGCAAACATATGTGAGATAACTAGCTTTATAGATCGCGGCGTTTCATATAAACCAACATCTCCATTGCCCATTGCAGAGCGCCAATTGCAATATAACCTGCAGGCAAGCTCCACCATACAGCCGTTTGTCTGGAGCATGGGCAGCAATGCTGCAATAATATCTTCGAATATTAATAACTATGAAAACACAGCATATAAACTGCTGCTTATGATAACTGCAAGATCAATAAAAAAAGACCAAAATGATACCGAAGTTATTCCTTCAGAACCCGTGAAGGAGAGGCATATGCGCAGAACCTTTACAGAAAGGATAGGCGCAGAGGCGTCTGAATATCGCCTTTTGCAGCCTGTGCTTGCTGTGTGGAAAATATCTATTCCGATGACTCTAACGCAAAACGCGCATACCTGGCCCTTTTATAGTGAATCGAACATGCTAATCTTAAAGCAACCCCAGAACCAACATAACCTTTGGAAGATCAGAAAATCTCTGAAACCGATTGCAATTTCAACAGCCACTAATTCAAATAAGAGCGAAACTCACTCTGCAAAAGTTACCATTATGACTTACATGCGCAATGATGGAGTATGTACACTAATGCCAACACGCTGGAAGAGTGCGTTAATTTCATACCAGCTCGCTTCGGCAAAGTTACCAGCAGAGTATGCTGAACCAAGAGTCACATTCGCGCAAAAAACAAGCAGCAGCGCGTACAATGGTGAAAAAATACATGTTTACCGCATGCCAAGTGCCTACGTTATAAGGCAGCTGCATTCCAGACAGCTTAATGCAGATGAAAGCAGGTTGAAATACACTAATGCAAACGCGACTGGATATTGTTATGGAGTCTGGCGAAATCCTAAAACTATTAAAAAATCCCCTCATGGGCAGCTAGGTACATTCGTGCACTACGGCAGATGGCGCTACAAGAAGGAAATAATTCACATTGGAATGGTCTCTCAAATCTACAGCACAACTTCGCATGTCGCATATATGCTAGGCAGCCCTAGCAGAACATTCCTTGCAAGGGATAGAAGACAACCTCGAAGGGATATTAAAATTATAAATTTTGCAGAAGCCCTCACCCGTGCAGCTGCAGGGAAACTATCGCCAACGAATCTCCAGACCAATATGCGCCATATGCCAAAATCCCATATCAACGGAACTAGGCTAGGACCTAAGGCTGCTGCGGAACCGTTCTATCCCGTAGCAAACCCGCCCTCATCTACATATATGAGGATTGCATATCTAAACACAACCATGCTGCGGCGTCTCCACGAAAGAAATCCGATTGCCATAAAAAGCCCCGAAAGGCCTGTGATGCAAATTGCAATTACAGCAGTGCCGCGTAGAATGCAGGCGAGAGGCTTCGCGAAAAATACAACCTATGTTGCAGGAATGCCAGGCAGCATAGACAGACCGCTTAAAAACTTCCTGTCGCGCCTGCTGCGGGCAGCATAAAGCATCCGGCAGATTCCAGCATGCAGCTATCTGCAATGCGACTAGCAATTTAAATATTATTATCAACAAGTTGGTTGTCATGCAGAGTTTCAGCATAGGTAGGTCAGGCACTGTTTATCTGAACATGAAGGACCCGGCTTTTCTAAAGAGATACTACCGGTTCAAGACAATAGAGATGGTAAAAGGAAATGAAATCTATGGCTCTTCCCCGCCTGATATCTTCGTAGGCAGGGTAGGCTACCCTAACGTATATATAGGGCCTCTGGTTCCGCCTAGGGTGGGAGATACAAGTGTAATGGGAACACCTGAGCTGTGGGCAGATAAGAGCATACCGGAGATAGTTGAATACAGGTCACTGCTCATAAGAGGCCTGCATCTGACCAGGGTAGACAAGGTGGACAACGGCAAGATAGAGGAACTAACAAAGGAAATAGCGATAGCTGACAAATACGCAGAGGTAAGCATGAAGCTTTCTCACTCGCCTTCGCAGAGGATGAGCTTCAGCGAATACAGCCAGCCTTTCGGGCCAAGTGCACCGCTTGATCGCATGCAGGTTGGGAATATGCGCGCAGATCGAAGACTTGAAAGTGCGTACCTTGACACAGATATGGGGGCAAAAGCCGCAACCGTAGAGCTTTACGAGAAGGGAGTACCAGTCTCTAAGATACAGAAGGCATTCTCCGCAGGCGTGCTGGGCAGAAAGCAGAGTAGGAGATTTGTTCCTACCAGATGGAGCATAACTGCAACAGATGACACCTTGTCAAAGTACTTGTTAGCATCAGTAAAATCGCACCCTGAGATGGATTCTGTAAGGATTTATGAGAATTACTCGCTTGATAACAGATGGATAATAATAATGCTCCCTGGCTCATGGGAATACGAATCCATGGAAGCATGGTATCCTAATACCACATGGAATGCATCTGGGAAGGAGATAGAGATAGGCGCATCATACGAGCCATTTGTAGGAAGGAAGACATACGCAGAGATAGGCGGGTGCTACTATGCGGCTAGGCTTGCTGTGAGTGAACACCTTGAAAAGCTTGGGAGGCAGGCGAAGGTGCTTATACTGCGGGAAGTGCATCCGGGGTACATAATGCCAGTAGGAGTATGGAATGTAAGGGAGCATGTAAGAGAAGCGCTTAAGACAGAGCCTACAGTGCTAAGCGGGCTTGGCGATGCGCTTTCATATGCATCAAAGAAGCTGGAGATACCAGTAAATACGTGGATTAAGAACAGCACTCTGCTGAAAAGGCTAATTTACCAACGAAGGCTTATCCAAGGATGACCTACATGCGTAGCTGATTTTGCATTTCTTGGAATTTTCATCATGGCGGCGTATACGACCCTAACCAGTTATCAGTGAAAAGCACATTTCCATTTATATTGCCGTTGTACCCGTTTCCAGAGTAGTCATTAGCGTTTCCGTTGAGCGGCCACCAGCCTACAAGGTTCTGCAGGTCTATGGGCGCTCCGCCGATTCCTTCTTGATAGAGTGCGGTTATGGAATTCTGATCAAGTGAAGTATTGTATAACTGCACGTCTGCCATATATCCGTCCATATATTCGTATTGGCTGCAGCCGCAATAAGATCCGATAAAGAATTGGCTTGATGGTATGCACCTTGACACGCTAACATTATTGCAAAAGTTTATAAAATTTTTATGCGTTACTTTTCGAATAACGTTTCTCTTTGGCGAGAGATTAGAATCTAAATCTCAACTTCCTATCAATGAAGCCATGATGAGGGATGCAGCTGAGATTCAGATTTGATAGGAAGAGTTGCCATGTAGGGTTTACGGAGGATTGTAGCTGCTTATCCAGCTGCTGGCATAGACTACGTTTGTAGGAACTCCATTGTTACCGTTTCCAGAGTAGTCGTTGGCGTTTCCGTTGAGCGGCCACCAGCCTACAAGATTCTGCAGGTCTATGGGCGCTCCGCCGATTCCTTCCTGATAAAGTGCGGTTATGGAATTCTGGCCAAGTGAAGTATTGTATAACTGCACGTTAGCTATAGAACCCTTTGTCCAGTCGCTGCAGTATGGCTCATATCCAAGTATGTCGAAATCGCTAATTCCAGTAAAACCTATGTTAGAGTTCCAGGAAACCGAAGAACCTTGCTGGCTGTTTATATAAAAAGTGGCTGTGCCTGAACTGGAGAGCACTACTGCATAGAAATACCATTTATTGGCAGATAAGACTACAGACTGTGGGGCACTTACACTATTGTACGGTATTTCACATCCGGTGCTGCTGCAATAGATGCCATATCCTCCAGGAGCTGCATTGCTTGAATCCATATGAACATTTACTCCGTCGGAAGAGTAATCTGACCACCAAGTTATGGTTAACTGCGGCGTAGATGTGATGCTAAGTTGATTTATGCGTATTGGTACGTATCCGTTGGCTGCACATGAGCTGCTTTGTGAGAAGGACGTTGTATATGTAGGTATCTCCCCATTGCAGACTCCGAGCAGGTTTATGTCATATGAAGTTCCGGCGCCGTTTGGCCTGAAGACCTGGCAGCTTCCTGGATTCGCCTTGGGGGCAAAGTAAAGGGGATTGAAGACTCCGAGGTAGGCGAGGGCGCCGAGGACTACAGCTACAATCAGTATAGACCAGCCGTAGGTCATCAGGTACTCCATCGCACTCTGCGATTTTCTATCATGCCTTTTGCACAAAGGCCCAGGATCTTCTGCTGCATGCTGTTGCATCTTGCTTGATTCTGAGTACCTGCTGTGCGATGCGGTGTGCAACAATACACCTTGACACGCTAACATTATTGTAAGAATTTAATAAA
>JAJYXO010000006.1 GCA_021801765.1 Microcaldota archaeon
TCTGGTATTCCTGCGAATTTGTCAAGAATATTGTTACTGTTGATGAAAGTGAATTCGATCCTATAATCAGTGCCCGGCACGTGACGCTTGTTGAAAAAGTGCATTGGTTAGGGACTACGACGGACGGTGCGACGACAAAGAAGTAGAAGATTGAAAGCATAGTAGATATTATAAGAATTGCCCAGCCGTACGTGGTAAGGAACTCAATTGCAGATTGGGTGCGTTTCCTTGCCACTTTGTTAAGTTCCATTAGCTGACATTTAGTATGCAACAAAGATTTAAAGGTTTACTTATAACTGGCAGATTGGCGATGGTGCAAAATTATGTTTCAGCATAGGCTTTTTATTCTTTGGTTTGCAATATTATTACGATACAATGAAACTTAACATAATAGAGGATGAGCCAAAGAGCCTTGTTGTAGAGTTGATAGATGCAGACAGAGGCATCGCAGAGATGATTAAGGATAGATTACTAGATAGCAAGGATGTCGATTTCGTAACCGTAATGAAAGATCATCCGGAAGTTGGTAAGCCTAGGCTTGTGGTGAAGTCCAGCAAGAATGCGAAAGGGCTTGTCATTAAGGCTCTGGATGCCCTGGATGAAGAGATAAAGGAGATGACATCGCAGCTTCCAAAGAAGTAAGCGAATATTCATGAAGGAAGGAATACGCATAGCTGCGTTTGCGGGGGAGCCATTCATAAGGAAGGAGAAAAGCTGCAGAATAATAGGAGTAATAGGCAGAGGAACTTATATAGAGGGAATAATTTCCTTCAGCGTTGAAGTTGACGGATCAGACGCTACGGATAAGCTTATAAAATCAATAAAGAGGTCCAGGTTTGGAAACCAGGTAAAGCTTGTGGCGATTAATGGGGTAAGTTTTGCAGGGCTAAACATAATTGACATGGTAGAGCTTGGAAGGAAACTCTCTATTCCAGTCATAGCTATGACAAGGAAGAAGCCGCACATGAAGCTCATTAAAAGAGTGCTTCTGCGCATGGAAGGAGGGACACTGAAAATGAAGGCTCTTGATAAGATAGCGAAGAAAGCAGATGTTTTCAGGTACAATGGAGTTTATCTCCAGTCGGTTGGCATAAAAAGGGCTGATGCAGAGAAAGCGGTTGGAAACTCCAAGGAACTGCTGAGGGTAGCACATATAGTAGCCAGCGGGGCTTTTAAAGGAGAGTCCAAAGGACGTATGTGAACCTCATTGGGATTTTGCTGCATCTCTGCGCATTACTGAAAAAACGCCATTGGCTTCAGGAAAACCAATTTTCTCAGTCATTTGCAGGTATGCATCTGCAGAAGTAGGCTTTTTTGATACAGAATATGCAAAATCATTTGCAAATTTTGCATTTAAGTATAAGCCAATATCACGCATACGCATAAGAACTTTAGTGGCAATTTCAGGTGCTTCGGAGAGCGAATCAACTACTTCGGCAGCTCCTTCAATCATAAAATTCCCATTCCTTGATAGATAAACAGAATTTATTGCGTTAAGTATTTTGACAGGATCTGAGCCTATTTCAGAGATACGACATATTCCCCTTAGTATCTTCTCTGAATACTTACCTGCTAATAGAGGCTTTCCAAGCGATGACATTGTATCCAGCAGCTTTTCCATCTTCCTTTTGTTTCCTGACATCTGCTTTAGCGTTGCTAGCGCGAGGTTTAGGGAATTGCCTTTGCAATTTTTAACAAGCCATTCAAGTGATCGGATAAATCCTAGCGTATCGGAGCTTTCATTTGCAAGATGAATAATTTCTCCAAGGTCTTGAATGGCATTTAGAGATCTGTACGTTTTGCGCTGCACGCCCACTGCGCCGCGAAGGCTTATCTTAAAATTTTCCTTTGCTTCAGTCATACTGGTTTCATAGATTACAGCGTTTATTATATTGCTCAAGTCAATAATTTGGATATCGCTCTTGTATAGAGAAAGGTATAACCTTGAAACCATACCGGGCAAGTACGGATGAGAATCTAAAGATAGTTCTACGCTGCCGCTTATTGCCCTAAGTGAGATCGAATCCTCGCTAACTGCCTTTACCAGAGAAAGGGCTGAGTTAAAAGATCCTTCCATTCCGAACGAGAGTGAGACAGCAGCAAGGATTCCGCTCGCTTGCAATATACTGCTGTTAGGAGAATATTCGTATTCAGATAGAGCATCTGCGAATCCGCTTATTGCACTTAAGTTTCTGGTCCGCCTGGCTACAGTTATGGCATCATGAAGTACTACGCCATA
The DNA here is from genome assembly GCA_021801765.1 of Microcaldota archaeon. Lineage (GTDB taxonomy): Archaea > Micrarchaeota > Micrarchaeia > Micrarchaeales > CABMGC01 > JAJZIU01. The sequence continues at coordinate 2,240 of JAJYXO010000006.1, forward strand.
TGCATCGCATCTAGAAAAAAGAGATCTGAGCTTGAAGACTGCAGATTCTGCTGAATTATAGTCTTTTATGCAGGATTGCAGAGCTTTTATCGCATTCCTTTCTGCCTTCTCAGGTTTGCCTTTGAGGTTCTGCATGTTTTTTTGCGCAGGTGACATAGCATCATCGCGTCTCAGTTGTGGTTTATGGTATTAATTCCTGCGTATGACACCAAGCTCCTTTATTGCTTCATTCGCCTGGTCTGTAAGCCCATATCTCTCTGCTATGGAATATGCCTTGAGGGTTGCAACTTCAGCTGCTGCTCTGTTCCCATAAGGTATACTTAGGAAGGTGCCAAATTGGCTTTTTGCGTTTGAAAGCTGCGCATCGGCCATCCCTATCTCTGATTGTTTTGGATTCTGATCATAGTAAAGGGCATCAGAAAGGCCACGCTTATACCATGTATAAGAAGTGCTCGGATCTGATTGCAAACTGTAGCTTCCGATCTGGTTATCTATATCCACTATCAAGCCGCCTATCATGCTAGCTGCAGTTTCATTGCCTTCTGCTTTGGCATTATATGCCGCTTCTGCGAATATTGGAAGGGAAGATTGCGGGTCTTGCGGGTAATAGTAATATTTTGATACCCCCTCGCTGAGAAGAGATTTTGTCCCAATATCTAGAGTCTTATACCATTCTGGTGAAGATGCGGGATTAGTACTCCTCTCTGCAGCGCCTATTGCATTTATTAATGGCGGAGGATTGGGAATTGGAAGCCCTATTATGCTGTTTATGCCAACGCTTACACCTATCATGGCTGCTGCTATGCCTATGGCGATGTAGGTCCTTCTTGCAGATTCCTTTAACCTCCAGGCCCTCTTTTTGGTGTTGTCTTTGGTGTTATCTGATTCTGGCTTTCTGCGATAATTGTCCATATGTCTTACATTGTCTAGAACATATGCTCCAGGTTGGGGGCCTAGTTGGGATTGTTTTTTATGAAGCATGGCCATACCGAGTGTATGTGTTTTATATGGGTTTTCCAAGATATATAATGGTTTTGGGTGAACCTTTTAAACAGGCTCTTTGGTGAGAGAGAGGAGTATTCAATAAGGCACAATGGGCATGAGATAAAGATATATTCAGTGCCTAACGGAAGGGTTCTCAGGTACGATGGTGTGGTCTACTCTAGATTGTACGAAGATACCCCATACACATATGAGTATTGGGACTTTTTCATGCCTCTGGGAGGAATAAAGCCTGATGAACATATGCTTATGATAGGTTTGGGTGGAGGGACCATAGTCCGCATGATAACAAACAAATTTAGTGAGGTAACCTTCGACGTAGTTGAGGTTGACAGGGTTATGGCTGATGTAACAAAAAAGTTCATAGGGGAAGAGCTAAGGTGCAACATCTTGTTTAGGGATGGCGCAGAATATGTGAAGAGCAGTTTTGCCAAATACGATGTGATAATACTCGATGCGTTCATCTCTGACCGTATACCCGGAGAATTTCTTGAGAGAGATTTTGTGGCAGCAGCTTACGCAGGCTTGAAGGAAGAAGGGATTCTAGCAATAAACTGCATCTCTTCGATGGATGGCTCTCTGAGCATAGGAGAATATACAGAGCGGCTTTCTGAATTCTTTGATGTGTACAGGTTAGAGACAGGGTTCATAACTGCTAACACGTTGCTAATCTGCACTAAGGCGCTTGAGAAGCAGGAGCTTATAGGTTATATGCTTGACAGGATTAGATTCGAAGATAACGAGACATACATAAGGAAGGCGTATGAGCAGATGAAACTAATAAGGAAGAAGGAGTGAACAGATCGCAGAAGGCAATGTCATTTTCTGTGTTTCTCTATTATGTCTTCCATCTCTTCGAGTTTCTTTGGATTTGGTTTTGGAATATTTTCGCTTATCTTCCAAAACTTCTTCGAATGGTACACTATTGGATTCTCGTCAGAATAAGTTGCCTTCACAACGCAGCCTATGTACATCATGTGGCTGCCGTACTTCTTATGTTCTATAACTTTGCACTCGAAAGTCGCCGTTGCGTTTTTTAGCATAGGTGCATCTATATTTTCTGCCTTGTAGAATTCAGCTCCGAGTTTTTCCAATGCTTTTATCTTGTCAATCTCTTTGCCAGTGTAATTCCCTGAAATACTACATATGAATCCCTGGCTTTCGGATGCAAGGTTGACACCGAATTCATTTGAGTTTAGTATGTTTTCATTTGTTGCATTTCCAGCATTGAGGCAGATGGCAATCAAGAATGGGTCTGAGGATATTCTATGTGTCCATTCGGCAGACATTATATTTTGGCCTATAGGGCCGTTGCTCGTTATAAGGCCTACGTTCGTAACAAATTTTTTCCCAGCATTTATGGTTTGGTCGTTAAGCATTCGATCATTCTTATCAGAAGTGCATAGGTAGTTACATCAGGCTTTCGTCGGCCACTTCAACTTCTGTAACCCCATTGACCTTGCGCAGTTTCTCTTCTATTATGCTGCTTCCCTCGCTATCGTCATGGACGAACATTACCTTTATTACCTTTATCCCGAATGCTATATCCTCCAATTGCATTCCTTTCGGATTAAGGCGGTTTTTTATCTCGGCGCTTACCTTTTCCTCATTGCCAGGCTCTGTGTATACTTTGAAGAGCGTGATTACATTTCCCATTTACGGCCCCTCGAATTCGCACTTCGTGCATCTGTAGCGCGTATGTGTCTCCCTGCATTCCTGGCATCTGACTATTACCTCCTCTGAACAGGAAGGGCACCTGAATGTTACGTATTTATCGGTTAGCTTTCCGCATGAGGAGCAAACCTTTCCAAGAGAATTTGCCATTTTGTCACTTGAACCATGTATTAAAGTATTTTGGCATACCAATATATAAAAGGATTTGTAATGTGGACACGTGGTGCAACTTGGACAGCACGGCAGCTTGCGGAGCTGTAGGTTGCGGGTTCAAATCCCGCCGTGTCCGTCGAACTTCAAGCGACTAGAGCTATTTTGGTAAGTTATAAGGAATTTGTCGTATGTGCCTACTCTGACATGGGCATGGAGTTGGAGGTACGCCTTATCCTCATTAATCTGCCGCGTAATGCAAAAGCAATTATAGTAAGTTTTTTATTTCACCAAGTTTCTACATTTCTGATGAGCATGGCTAGGAGAACTGGGAAAGGCGCATTGGCATTTAAGGCTGGAGGGGTTTCGCTTGTCCTGATAGGTGCAGTTTTGCTTGCGGTGTTGCCATTGCTTGCAATATTAACGCCGATACTACTAGATACCAATGTATCCTTGGTTCTTAAAGCCCTAGAATCTCTCTCAAGCCTCAATATGCTGTTTTTTAGCCTATTAGGCGTCAATGATATCCTTTATATAATTTCCTTTGCTTCTCTTTATCTCTTTTTCAAGGGACGGAGGAGTTATCTTGCACTTCTTTCATTCGCTCTGATAATAGCCGCAGCATCGATTGACCTTGCCACGGACATACCTTTACACTTTGCCATACTTTCAATAGCGAATTCATATCTTTCTTCCAACCAATTGTCTAAACCTTCGTATCTAGCTGTAGGAAGCTTGGCGCTTAGCCTGGGAAACATTGGCGGATTGCTAGCCCAGCTTCCATTGAGCCTTGCAGAGATAATTATAGCTTATGCGATGCTAAGTTCAGAAGAATTTGGATCTTTTACCGGAAAGACAGGCATTATTGCAGGCATTCTTACTATGCCTTTCTTTCTGCTTTTTTCTGAAGTAGGAAGCCTGGTATATATCCTGGGGTTCTTGTTTAACATAGTTTGGAGTTTCTCCGCGGGGATAAAACTTTATAGATTGAAAGCATAGGTTTACTTTGGCGTTAGGGTTTCTACATGCGCATGGAACTTTCCATGGATGTCCCTATAGGCAGGTGTCAGATATGTACACATCTATTTATTTTTGGAGCGGGAGAGGAAAGATGGATATATAAACTTATATTATATACAAACTAAACCATGGAAATTTACGCGCGCGTATTGCATGCGTTTGCACTTTTTAGAAAATGGGACAATGATAGATAGGAGATTGCACCTTAGAAGGCCGAGTTTGTACGCATAGTAGGCGGTTGAATAGCAAAAAACTACCAAATGATCTGCTTTTATTTTGAGATACAAGAACATCAGGCAGAGGACGCTATGCGCGGAGGATGGATGCCTCCGTGAGAATATTTTAGATAGGTTGACTAGCATATGATAGTAATGAAATTTGGAGGCACTTCTGTAGGAAGTGCGGAGATGATAAGCAGAGTAGTGAAAATAGTAAAGAAAAACGCAATAAAGAAACCAGTAGTTGTGGTTTCTGCTATGGGAGGAGTTACTGATATGCTGATAAAAGCAGCAAAGGAAAAGGCTTCAGGCACAGCGCAAAAAAATGCAGTAGAAAAGATAATAGGAATTCATGAAGAGGCTATCGATAAGCTTGGAATTGGACAGAGTATAATAGAGGATGAAGCAAATGGGCTAAGAAGTGCCATTGATATAATAAAAAGAGGGGACGAAGTAAACGCCAGGATTCTAGATGACATAATGTCTTTCGGTGAAAGAATGTCAGCCAGGATAGTAGCAGCTTGTATGCAGAAAGAGGGTATTGATGCGAAGGCATATGACGCATATGATATAGGTATGCTAACTGATTCGCATTTTGGTGAAGCAAATGTACTGCCAAAGGCATATGGAGATATAGGAAAGCGTATCGAAGGCGAGAAGAAGATGTGTGTTATAACGGGTTTTATAGGGAGAGATTTGAGAGGATCGATAACCACGCTTGGGAGAGGCGGCAGCGATTATACGGCGTCGATAATTGGCGCGGCAATAAGGGCATTGGAAATACAAATATGGACTGATGTTGATGGCATAATGACTGCGGATCCGAAAGTAGTGGATGGAGCGAGAAGCATAAGGGAAGTTTCGTATGATGAAGCATCAGAGCTTGCCATGTTGGGAGCTAAAGTTCTCCATCCTAAGACTATACTTCCGGCGATGGAGAAGGAGATACCAGTGCGAATATTGAACACTTTCAATCCGAAGCATGCAGGAACCATGGTAATTAAGAAGGCAAGAAGAAGGAGCAGGGTGGCATCTATAACTTGCAAGAAGCATATAGATGTAATAGACATTTCATCTGCATCTATGACTGACATCCGAGGGTTAATGCGTAAGATTTTCGATGCTTTTGATAGACAAGGCATTTCAGTTGATGTGATCTCCACTTCTGAAGCAAATATCTCTGTTACAACAGATAATATATGTAACATGGCAGCATTAGGAAGGGAAATAGGAGAGGAAGCGTCCGTACATATAAGGAAGAACATGGCCAGAGTATCCATAGTTGGAAAGGGCCTAGCAAATATGCCTAATATACTAGGTACAATCTTCTCATCGCTAGACAGCATACCCATAGGAATGATCTCATCTAGCGTCTCAGGGATAAATCAGAGCCTAGTAGTAAACATAGACGATGCAGACAGGGCAGTTAAGATGCTTCATCTTGCATTTTTCGGTAGTTGAATATGGAGAAGGTAAGCGTAGGGGTGCTAGGCGCAACGGGGCTTGTTGGACAGACTATAGTGCAGTTGCTCTCAAATCATCCATGGTTTGAAGTAAGGGAAGTTGCTGCATCAGAAAGATCGGCAGGAAGAAAATATGGGGAAGTAATGGAATCTAGGTGGAGCGTTAGCAGTGCGATACCTAAGAAGGTAAAGGATTTGGTGCTTAAAGAATGCAAACCAGATCTTGATTGCAAGGTAGCGCTGTCTGCTCTGGACTCCGGTGTAGCCACAGAGGTTGAGGAAAGGTTTGCTAAGGCAGGCTACATAGTTTCCAGCAATGCAAAAAACCATAGAATGGAGGAGGATGTGCCGCTGCTCATACCAGAAGTCAACGGGGAACATATCAGCATTATAGATAGCCAGCGCAGGGCAAGGAGCTGGAAAGGGTTTATCGTCACAAATCCAAACTGTTCTGTGATGGGGTTGGCGCTTGCGCTTAAGCCAATACACGATGCATTTGGAGTTGAGAAGGTTATGGTTACTACAATGCAGGCGGTTAGCGGTGCAGGATACCCCGGGATATCTTCAATGGATATATTGGGCAATGTAGTGCCATTTATAGGAGATGAAGAGGAGAAGATAGAGAGCGAAACGCCCAAGATACTTGGAAATGTTGCAGGAGATAGGTTTAATTATGCAGATATGAAGGTAAGCGCACAGTGCAACAGGGTTCCGGTGCTCAATGGCCATATGGAAAGCGTTAGCATCAAACTCTCTAGGAAAGCAAAGAAAGAGGAGATAATAACTGCCATTGAAAGGTTTGCTCCCCTGAAGCAGGTGGGCTTGCCTTCTGCTCCGACTAGGCCTGTATCATATCTTAGGGAGATGAATAGGCCGCAGCCCAAGCTGGATGTAGATGCAGAAGGTGGAATGGGAGTCAGCGTTGGAAGGTTGAGGGAATGCAATATATTGGACTACAAATTTACACTCTTAAGCCATAATCTGGTACGCGGAGCAGCAGGCGCAGCTGTGCTTAACGCAGAGTTCCTCAAGGCAAAAGGATATATATAGAAAATTATGCCTTCTGTTTATTCTTGTATTTTTTCATCAATGAGGTGTAAGCCTTCCAATTCCTGCTTATGCGGAATCTGTGTGAGGGTGTGATTTTTCCTACTGTACGGGCAGGTATACCTAAGGCTATGCTATAATCATGTATCTTCGCGCCCTCAGTTACCACTGCGCCTGCGCCTATTATGCACCACTTCCCAACAGTTGCACCTTCTAGTATTATAGATCCCATGCCTATAAGGCAGTTATCGCCTATAGTGCAGCCGTGGATTATGGCATTATGCCCTACTGATACATTTTTGCCGAGGATTGTTGGGAACTTATCTGCAGTTCCATGCATTACGGAGTTATCCTGCACATTTGTGTTCTCGCCTATCTCTATGTAATGCATATCTCCCCTCAGAACTGCACCTGGCCATATGCTTGCGTTCCTTGCTATGCGAACATCGCCTATAATCTCCGCACTCTCAGCTATGTATGCAGAGCTGTGTACATTTGGCTTTTTATTGCCGAATTTGGATATCATGTAATACAGGTTTTTTATGGGAATGCATGTTGATTGTATATAGAATGCATGGGATGGTTTTAATAGATTTTGGTAATACTCTTATTGGCGGATTTGGAGATGGAAAAGCTGCTTTTACAGGCAATAGAAGACTTAAGTCATCTGCATAAGTTTACAGATGAAGAAATGGGAGTGCTGGAGAAGGCGGACAAAGCTGCCGATGCGCTTGTGGAGCCAGAGTATGAGCATTATTTAAAGAGAGAGGTAAACAAGGAGGCGCCGAAGATAGCCAGGAAATACGGCCTGTTTAAGATACCGATAAAGAGAGAGTACGGAGGATTTGGAGTTAGCCCGCTTGTTGGAGTTTTGGCTAAGGAGAGGCTTAGCCAGACCGGACTTGGCTTTGGCAGCTTTTTAAGCGTACATTCGTACATGTGCTCTGCGGCAGTGCAGAACTGGGGTGACGATGCGCAGAAGGAGAGGTACCTGGAGCCTGCTGTTGAAGGCAAGTTTATTTTTGCGTTTGGGCTTACTGAGCCCGAAGCAGGCAGCGACCCGCAATCTATGAAAACGACTTACAAGAAAGAGGGCAATAGATTCATAATAAACGGTTCTAAGTACCTTATTACTAATGGAGGAATAGCAGGTTGCGTTATAGTTTTTGCAAAGGCCAAGGGAAGCGGGGAGATAACTGCTTTTTTGGTTGACTCCAAGAGCGATGGATTCAATGTGGCAATGCACCTATCTGAAAAGGTGGGCTTGTTTACCTCTGACACTGCCATGCTGGAGTTCGACGGGGTTGAGGTGCCGAAAGAGAATGTGCTGGGAGGAGTAGGCAACGGACTACACATAGCATACGCTACGCTCGTAAATGGGCGCATGGGAGTAGCTTCATCTTGCGTTGGCATTATAGACGGCGCATTGAATGCTGTTGCCTCTAGAGCTAAGGAGAGGATTCAGTTCGGAAAGCCGATAGGAAAGCACCAGCTGGTGCAGAGGCATGTAGCTATTATAAGGCAGAACTTGGAGATGGCTAGGTGGCCCACTTATTTCGCAGCCATACGCAAAGAGGCTTACGAGAAGGATATGAAGAATAAGGATTTGATAAGGGAGATGGATATGCGCTCTTCGCTTGCCAAGAAGATAGCATCAGGACTTGCGTTTGATTCTGCAGATCATGCCATGCAAGTCTTTGGAGGCTTTGGCTATTCGCTCCTTTCCCCGGTAGGCCAGCTCTTCTGCGACAGCAGAGTAGCGCGCATATATGAAGGGACAGATGAAATACAGGAGCTTAAGATAGCTGCAAGCGTGCTTGGAGATGATTTCAGGGCTTTTGAATGAATATAGAACTCGGCGGGGAAGAAGGAGTGAAAGGGAATGTTGAAGGATGCTTAAGGTTGCTCTCAGACCTTAAGACTGTTGCATCATTCATACCTGACAGTGAAGGATTCAGCGTGGTAGATAAAGATGCATTTATGGTAAGGATTAAGGTGAACATAGGCCCTATAAAAGGAAAATTTGTAGCAACATGCAAAATAAGAGAGATGAAGGCAAACAGGATATCGTATGGGATAGAGTGGAGGGGAACAGGCAGCGAAGTCAACATCTTGATGGAAATCTCTCTTGAAAAGAAGGATTCTGAGAATGTAAACATGAGATGGAAAGCAGTAGCCGAATTGAATGGACTTATAACAGGAATTGGAGAGAGCAGAATAAGAAGCATAGCGGACAAATACATAGAAACGATGATTTCGAGCCTTAAGCAGGTGGCGGTTAAATCTTACATGAGAGGTGAAAGATATGCCAGATAGTAGAAAGGGGAGCGTAATTGTGCGCAGGAATGGAACTGTTGCAATAGTAACGATAAACAGGCAGAGTAAGATGAATGCGATAGATGAAAGAGTTATGAACGGGATGAAAATTGCATTAGAAAAAGTTGGCGCTGAAAGGCTTGTCAGATCAGTTGTCATAACAGGTGCAGGGGATAAGGCATTCTCGGCAGGAGCTGATATAGAGTACCTTGCTTCTATAGAGAATACAAGGCAGGCGGCAAGGTTCGTATATGCTATCCACAGATTATACGATGCTATTGAGAATTTCGAAAAGCCAACTATCGCTGCAATAAATGGATTTTGCCTTGGAGGAGGATTAGAAATGGCACTGGCATGTGACATAAGGGTAGGATCTCTAAACTCTAAATTTGGTTTTCCCGAGGCCGGCCTGGGGTTAGTCCCTGGGGGAGGGGGCACATTTAGGCTTCCAGGCATTGTTGGAGTTGGAAAAGCAAAGGAGATGATATTTGGAGCAGGGATAATAGACTCGAATGAAGCTTTTAGGATAATGCTGATAAACAGATTATCGGAGAATGTAGTGAAAGACTCTGTAGAACTTGCTGCAAAGATAGGAAGCAACAGCAGTAATGCGGTTAAGAATTCAAAAAGGGCAATAAATTCTGCGATAAGAATGAAGGAGGAGACTGAGAGGGAGATGTTTATCTCAGCCTTTGGTCATGGCGATGCAAAGGAAGGCCTAGACGCATTCATTAAGCATAGAAAACCAAGATTTGTGTGAGATAGATGAAGAAGGTGTGCATAGTAGACGCTGCAAGGAGCCCAATAGGCAAATTCAGAGGATCCCTTTCAGGTTTGACTGCCCCTATTTTAGGCTCCAAGGTAGTTAAAGGCATTTTGAAGCGCACAGAGATAGGGGGCGATGAGATAGAGCATGTTATAGTAGGCAATGTGCTTTCGGCAGGGCTTGGGCAGAACCCCGCCAAGCAGGTAGTTGTCTATTCCGGAATCCCTAATGATATACCTGCCTACTCGGTAAATATGGTATGTGCATCTGGGTTAAAGGCTATAGGCTTAGGTGCGCAGGAGATAGAATCTGGCAGGGCCAGCGTAGTGCTCGCAGGAGGCATTGAGAGCATGACAAACTCCCCATTTCTCCTAAAGAGTAACACTTCCGGAGCAGTTAGGAAGGTGCACAAGGCAGGAAACCTGAACCTTGCGGAATTTGCAGAGAAAGTCAGGGGATCAGACCTGCAATTGAGGGATTTTGAGCTTATCGATGAGATGATGAATGATGGGCTGTTTGATTGCTACACTAACTTGCATATGGGCGCGCTTGCAGAAAAGATAGGCAGGGATTATCTAATATCTAGAGAAGAACAGGATAAATATGCATTTGCGAGCCATATGAAAGCTGCGCGGGCAGTTAGAGACGGAAGGTTCATGAGGGAGATAATACCTATAGAGGCAGACGGAAAGATAATTGCTGCAGATGAAGGGATACGCAGAGATACCAGTTTAGAGAAGCTCTCAGAACTTAAACCTGCATTTGAACCTTCAGGCACAATAACTGCAGGAAACGCATCGCAGTTGAGCGATGGCGCGGCATTCGTACTTCTTATGGCAGAGGAGGAGGCGGATAGAAGAGGGATCGAGAAGCTTGCAATTATAGAGTCATATGCTGCATCAGGAAGCGATCCTGATAAATATGGATTGGCTCCGGTGCCTTCAATAAAGAAGGCGCTGGATTATGCAGGGATGGGTGTGAGAGATGTGGATCTGTTTGAAATAAACGAGGCATTCTGCGTCCAAGTACTTGGAGTTGCTAAGGAAATGGGAATTGATATAGAGAAAGTCAATGTGAATGGAGGGGCTACTGCAATAGGCCATCCGATAGGCGCAAGCGGAGCGGTGATACTCTCCACCCTAATATACGCATTGAATGATTATGATAAAGAAGTAGGCGTAGCTTCACTCTGCCATGGAGGAGGTGGTGCGTTTAGCATGGTAATAAGCAAGGCGTAGGTGATTGCATGGAATGGAAAGCAGCTGTCATTGGAGTAGGCACTATGGGATCAGGAATAGCGCAGAGCATACTCGAAGCAGGGCACAGGGTAGTAATGATTAGTAGGAGCGAAGAAAGCTCCAAAGCGGGCTTCGAGAGGGTCTCAGCAGGAATTGACAAAGCCATAGCAAAAGGATCGATCAAAATAGATGGGAAGGAGGAGCTGCTAAAGCGTATCAGCATCTCTGCGAAGATGGAAGATATAGCAGATGCAGATCTGATAATAGAAGCCGTGGCTGAAGAGATAAAGGTAAAGGAGGAGGTGCTGAAAAATGGAGAGCTATATGCAAGAAATGATGCGATAATATCTACAAATACCTCTTCGATCTCGATAGGGCTCCTTGCAACTGCTCTTTCAACACCTGAAAGATTCCTTGGCCTGCATTTTTTCAATCCTGCCCCTGTGATGAAAGTTGTCGAGGTAGTAAGCTGTAGCAAAACAGGGGGATCGAGCATAGAGAAGGCAAAGAAGTTCATTGCAGATATAGGAAAGAAAGCAGTGGAGGTGAAGGATTCACCAGGGTTTATATCAAACAGATTGCTCATGCCTTTCATAAACGATTCAATAAAGATGCTTGAAGAGGGAATAGCGGATAAAGAAGGCATAGATGATGTAGCAAGGCTTGGATTGAACCATCCTATGGGGCCTCTTCAGCTCGCAGATTTCATAGGATTGGATGTATGCCTAGATATAATGAAGGCCATATACGAGCAAAACTCGGACAGCAGGTTTATACCTGCAGAAATGCTAAAAGAACTTGTGAAGAACGGGAAATTAGGCAGGAAGAGCGGATCTGGATTCTATAACTACAACATATAGGAAGAGACAGGGCATGCAGCGCAACTTCGTTCCGAGATAAATTGTGCATGAGAGTGGCGATCATGCAACCTTTATGAAATTACGCATAGGGCAACGCGTTTAGGCCATGACGGTTTATTTATTTCCTTTAATATATGTTGGATTATCTTCTCCTACATTATCTTCGTTATTGGCATATATGGCAGCAACAAACAAGAACGAAGAGAGTCTGTTTACATATGCAACCATTGAATTATCGAATTTGTATTCTGAGGATGCGTCTACGATTTGTCTCTCAAGCCTTCTGGCAACAGCCCTTGCATAATGGAGATGTGCGGCTGGAGCCGAGCCTCTAGGTATAACGAACTTATCTAGCTTTGGAAGCCTGCTGCTAAGCGACTCTATCGAAGCCTCGAGCCTCTTTGTCCATTCCGGATCCAGATAGACAATCTCCAACGCTCTGTTCCCTGACGCAGCGAGGTTTGATCCTATTGTAAAGAGCTCATTCTGTATCCTTATTATCTCCTCCCTTATGTATTTATCTCCAATGTGCAGAAGCACTATGCCAAGGTAGGAGTTAAGCTCATCAACATGACCCATTGCATCGACGAGCTTGTCGCTCTTCTTTAATCTCTTGCCTGCCAATATTCCAGTGGTTCCGTCGTCTCCAGTGGCAGTAAAATATTTAGCCATTTTTATTCCTCGCTTTTAATTGTGCTTTCCTTGGCTTTTTACGCCTTATCATCCAGGAAGTTGCCAATGCAACAGCTATCCCAACAAATCCTATTATTATGGTACTAGAAGGTATATTGCTTTTTGGAGGAGAGGGTTGAGGTAGGTATGCAGAAATGTTTTTTGTAGGCTGTACTGTGTTGGTTGAAATAGGCGCTGGGGTTTCTTCGAAGAGTCCTACCACTGGATCGGCAGGTATCTGGAATGAGATAGTATGTGATGATTCGTTTATTGAGAACATATTGATCTTTATCCACGATCCATTTAATATATCATATGGAAAGATAAGGCTGGCATCCAGCGATGGGGAATAGTTCATGCGTACACGTACAATAACATTGGCAGATGATAACACAGTTATGTTGAGCACTTTGATAGCCTTAGTATTAGTAGGCAATGTTTCAACAGAAGCATTTTTTACAGATATAGTGGCATTTGATACTATAGGAGAATTTGTTGAAAGGTATAATTTAAGGCCGGTAAAATTAAGCATAATGCTCTTTCCTGCGGTTATTAAAACACGCGTTTCGCCATTAGGATAATTGGCCCAAATAGATGCATTTGCTTGGGGCGTGTTTTCCAATGTATTTGCAATAGCATAAATGTTTATGGTAAGGGTGTGCAGTGTAGGGTTAATATCTGTTATATTTATGTAATCGCCGTTCTTTAACAGCAACGGTGCGCCAAGCAGAATGCTATATGATGTGCCATTTATGGTTATTATTGCTGAATTTGAATAGATATAGCTTGCAGTTATTCCTAATGTATTGCCATTTACTGAAACGTTTGTAGTAATTCCTTGTGAAAAGTTCCTTATGTCAAATCCAGACTCCTTATTGAAATCAAATCTGGTTACATTAATTTCAGACACGCGGCTTGATTGACCGGATTGATTGTTTTGTTGGCTTCCGGGGCTACCGCTACTGCCATTCGATGGTGATGGTGAAGGCGGGCTCGCTGGTTGCGGAGCTATATAGAATGACGGTTTAACGTTCTCCTCTACCCATGCGCTGGTTATATTGTTTGGAATGCTGGAGTTTGTAAATCCGAATGTCTCTGGATGAAGTATCATTGCCAATAATTTTATCCCAAATACCACCATTGGCCCAGGCTCGTTGGTGAGGTTCGTTGCAAGGTTTCCAAGTACGTATATATGGCCTTCTTTGTAAGCTGTTGTATTTTTTATCCCAGGTATAGAATAAAGCGCACTGTATGTGTCGCTTATGTTGCCAGGCTGGTAGAATAGGCTAGCTATTATGTAGTCAGGGTTTCCATTTAGCAAATCGCCGGCAGAAGGGGTAGGGTAGAATCCTTTGAAGATATCAGTACCTCCGGCATAGTGCAATTCAGAGCCGACAAAAGACTCATTACCATCTACATATACTGGAGCAGGGGCATATATGATAAATGCTACGCTTGGAGTAACTGAGGCAGATGATAGTTTGTCTTCAGTTCTGCTTACTATTCCCTGCATAAAGTTTATAACATCTGATCCTTCACTGGTATATCCGGTACTGTTAGCCACTATCGCAATATCTTTTTCCACCCCTGAGACATTTGTATCATACCCTTGCGCTAGCACAGGTGCGCTTATGTTTGCCTGCCTAAAGGCAGCTAACCCGGATATCAGCGTGCTTGCGAAGTCTCCAGCATCTACCGGAACATAGTTAACTCCAGAAAGTATAAACGGCGATGCGAATTGGTTGAGGGAGAAGCAGTAGTTGCATACGCTAGAGTTAACTGACTTGGCAACCTGCACACCGAACGCGTTAAGCGTGCCTAATGTTAATGGGGTCATAACAGAGACTCTGTCTCCAAGCCCTAAAGAGTAAATTATCTGGCCTATTGAAGGTATTATTATCCCTATCCTCAATCCTGCGGAATTTAGGTGTTCTAATGGTCTGTAGAGATAATCATGCATTAATGGAGGAGGATCTGTTATAAAGAAATATTGCGTAGGGGGGGTAGTCTGATTACCAGCTGAAGTATCATTAACAGTTAGGGTTAGCATGCCGGAGATGTCTACATTTGGATTCTCAGCAGTTATATTGCACAACTGGCCTCCTGAGATGCATGATTTGCTTAGTGAAAAGGTATTTGCAGGTATAAGAGAGGTATTTTCGAAGTCGCCCACTCCCCATGTGTAGATGTAATTCCCTGTTCCTCCTGTTACATTGATATACTTCAATGCGTTAAATGAGAAAGATTCTCCGCTTTTGCTAAGGTTTATTTCAGGCGCGACATACGTCTGCATTTCTGTTAAAGGAGGGCAGACTACTATGTAGGTTGCCAATGTATTGCTTTGAGGAATTGCAGATGTGTTTGCATCGGTTACGTTTACCTGCAAGGCAACTGCATTTGCACTCAGGCTGCAGTCATTTGAAGTTTGATTCGGATTTATCGATTGGGATTTGCCTATTAGATTGCCATTGAGATACCATTTATAACTGTAATCGCCGCTGCCGTTATATTCGATGGTTTCTACAGGCTGGCCGAAGTCTAGCATCGTAGGTTGAAGGTTATTCTCGGAGATATGGAGGTTTGATGGCACTAATTCGGTGCTGAATGTTGTGGCATTGTAGCTTAGAGTTTCGGTTGTGACTTCAGGAGGTGTTATTCGAGGGTATACGCCTATATGTAAAATATTTGATACTTCTGTTGTTTTTGGATCTGAATAATTTACCACAGCGTATATTTTATGGTAGCCCATAGTGGTAGAGTTTCCGTATAGCGTTAGAGAGTTGGAATCGCCAATTTTTATGCCATTGAAAATCCACGAATATCCTGACGGAGTGCAATTTTTAATGACCAATCCAAAGGTGAGATTAAGCCCCATTCCTATGCTGTTTGAAGTGCTGCTGATAAGAGGTATAGGGCATTCGGGCGGATTTATATTAACAATTGTTGATGTTTTATTTATGCTAGGTGTAGTGGCATTGTCTGATACTGTTAGGGTCAGGTTCTCCTTACCCACTGTAGTTGAATTTCCGTACATTATGAGAATTTGATTGCTGGATACTGCATTTCCATTAAGGCTCCATGAATATGAGTAAGGAGGTGTTCCGCCGCTGGCTACTCCGTTAAAAATTGCATTAGAGCCATAATCCAGAGAAATGCCGGATGGGGATATAGACGAGCTTAATGCAGGGTTTATATTGATATAAAACGTATTTGACGATACGGAGTTTGCTGTAGAATCCGTAATTAATGCATTAAAACTCCAACTGCCCAAGATATTTGATGAGTATATTACATTAGAAACACTGCCTTGATAGGATATTGGCCCGTTATATGCATATATTGCAATGGAATTTGCCGAGATTACATTGAATGCGAGCGATGTGCTTTCATGAACAATATTGGCAGCAATGTTAAATGCATGGCCATTTGGGCTTTCTGCATGCCAGATAACATTGTAAGGAGCGGCTCCTCCGGAAATATTTAGCATTATGTTGCCAGTTTCGCCTGCGTCGATTGCGTAGTTGTAATGCTGTGTAGAGTAAGCAATCTGAGCAAAAGCAGAACCTATCATTGCTAAAGCAGCAAGGGCAATCATCATATTTATTGCATTCGCATTCATGTTCTCACATACACAATATATTGTGGTATCATACGATTTGATACACAATAGATAGTAGCAATTAGGCTATTGTATATTTAAATCTTCATGCATACTAATTTGGATAAAGGTAAATATTTTTGCGCAATTGCCGTGTATGCGGCTTTTTGCGTATGACTGTGTTGAACATAGGTGTCGTTTTGAATAAGGCATTCGTTTTTGGAGCTGCGCTTGCGATATTGTTAGTAGTTCTCTTCTTCCTAGATATTTCCTTGGGCAGCGTTTATGTGCCTTTGTCAGATATACTGAAACCTAGAGGGATTTATGGTGAGATAATACGGATAATAAGGCTGCCTCAGGCAGTTGGCGCAGTTATTATAGGCGCAGATCTTGCAGTTGCAGGTGCTACTATGCAGGCTGTTTTCAGGAATCCTCTTGCTGATCCTTATATAACTGGCACAGCATCTGGCGCAGTGTTAGGAGTGCTTTTAGGCATGGTTATGCTCTTTCTCTTTCACATCAAGGCAGTGATATACATTGAACCTGCATTTGGATTTGCGGGTGCCATGCTAGCTACTTTAATGGTTATTATAGCAGGAGGCAAGAATGACAAAATGTCAATCATTCTTGCTGGTATAAGCGTTTCGGTGCTGTTTTCAGCATTGGTTATGATAATGGATTCTTATGTGCTTACAATAAGCCCATCATTTATAAGCGTAATATATGCGCTCTTCGGCACGCTTTCTGGACTTAACTGGAATGTAGATACAATAATAGCGACCATTAGTATACCTGCGCTTGCATATGTAGCGCTCTCAGGAAAGAGGTTAAACCTGATAATGATGAGCGATGAGATCGCACAGTCTTCCGGAATTAGTCCAGGACATGAAAGATTGAGAGCATTAGCCGCTTCAGGAGTTCTTACTGCAGTCTCACTCTCTTTCACAGGCATTATAGGCTTCGTTGGCCTGATAACACCGCATATGGTAAGGCTTTCCATCGGAGATGCAGATAACAGGAAAGTGATACCGCTTGCGGCACTCCTTGGAGCCTCGGTGCTTTCTTTCTCCAACTTCGCATCTAAGATGCTGATACACGATGTTGCAGTGCCTATAACTGCAATAACCAGCCTTATAGGCGCACCGGTTATGATATATCTAATAAGAAAAGGTAGGTCCATTGGCAACTGAAGTAAGATTTGAAGGTGTTAAGCTAGGTTATGTGTCAGAAGTAATAAGCAATGCTACATTTGAAGCAGTCGGACCTTGTCTATTCGTGGTACTAGGGCCTAATGGATCTGGCAAAACAACAATATTGAAATCAATGATTAAGGTAGTAAAGCCAATTTGTGGCAGGATTCTCATCGATGGGAGGAATATCACAGAGATAAGTATTGGCGAATTGCCAGATATTATCTCTTATGCACCTGCGGATTTTGATGATCAGATGTGGATGAGTGCGCTTAATATTATCATGTCTGCAAAAATGAATGGAAGATGGATTAAGAAGGGGGAAGCGTTATATGCGATGAAGGAGATGGGAATAGATGACTTGGCATATGCGAAGTTCGCAGAGTTGAGCACAGGGCAGAAGCGTCTTGTAGTGTTGGCAAGGGCATTTGCGTCTAAAGCGCAGATTGTGCTACTTGATGAACCAACATCAGGCTTGGATATGCGAAATAAGAGCATAGTTAAAAGGCATATAATGAAAATGAGTAAGAGGTGCACAGTGATAGCCGCTACGCACGATATGGAGCTTGCCAGAGATAGTGACAGAATAATCGCATTGGTAGGAGGAAAGGCAATAGGCGCAGGAGATCCGAGAGAGGTACTTACTAAAGTAATGATAAAAAGGATATACGGATTGTAAAACTATACGGAATGCCATGCTAGCGTTTAACAAAGTGAGCGAGAAATCCCACACGCTTTAGCGGTGGGATTAAAGCGAATCGCAAAAGAACAAATATATACCTTTTCTCCCATATCATTCATGCAATCACTGCATTCTGGAAAGAATGTGTTTTATCGGGAAGCCCACACCGCTTGCGGGTGGGAGGATGTCACAAACTAGATTATAAAAATATTGATGTTGTAGAGATAAGGGCCAAACATATAGATGAGAGTGGAATGCTCTCTAGAGACCAGTTGGCAGTATATTATGCATCCTATAGACATCTTGCCAAGATGGCGATTAGAAATGCCAATAAGGATTCGAAGGGAGGAATGCTAACAAAATTAGGGTTGAGTAACATTATAGCCTGGGGAGGCAAGCTTCTACTGAGATTGATAGAATCGAAAGCAAGACATGCAGGATTGGATCTTGAGAAACTCAAGGTCTGGGGGGTGGACACGGGCAGGATAACCAGCGATGCAATGCTTGCAAGGAATTACTAGCTGTTACATGTACGAGCAGTAGCACAAATATATATAGATGTTGATTTTTAGTTTGCCTGGTCATATGCGATCTCAATCAGCAATGGAGTACCTGATGACCTACGGATGGTCGATACTAATTGTTGCAGTAGTCCTTGGAGCGCTCGCCTATCTTGGAGTCTTCAATCCTCTTTACTTTGCCCCTAAGGCTAATCCAGGAAGCTGCCAGGTCTTCAGGCCAAACGGCGCAGGGACCTCGTATGACATAAATTTGCTAGGAGTTTGCGACAATGAAATTCCCAGATACGTTGCAAATTTTAATAGCGTTACAACTTACTCGCCAGGATGCAGCACATATGGTGCAAGCAGTAGTAGTTGTATAATTAGCAACAGTGTGTTGTTTGGTTCAGATATTCCTTTTACAGTAACTGCATGGGTAAATGTAGAATATTTCACATCTGGAATATCGTGGACAGTGCCATTTCTGGGCTTTGCAAATTACCAAGGATTCGGTTTCATTGACACAGCTCCTAGCCAAGATGTTGCACTTGTCATACATAGATGCAGTAGCGCGGACACTTGCTCTAACGGAGGGTGTGGAACAGGCAGCGCTGTAATCAATGATGGCATAACTGCGAGTACACAGAGCATAATGGGCAAATGGACGTTTGTAGCATATTCAGTAAATCAACCAAATTACTATTTCCAGGTAAATGATCAATCTGCCAATGTAACTAACCCCAATGGATATGGCAATTCGGCCATGACTATGATAGGCGGGCAGTTCCAATCTTGCGATGGCAATCCATTTGAAGGCCAAATTGCTAATGTGCAAATATACAATGCTTCTCTAGATTCAAAATCGATATCTGCAATCTATCAAGAAGGAATCGGCGGAGCGCCGATAGACCTCCAGAATCTTGTAGGCTGGTGGCCGCTAAACGGAAACGCAAACGACTATTCTGGAAACGGGAACGGCGGATTAGCTACGAATGTTTTATATACAGATAGCTGGATAACAGGATATACGCCACAGTGATGAAATGGATAAATTTACACTACAGTCAGCAATGGAATACTTGCTGACGTACGGATGGGCCATAATGATAATAGCAGTTGCACTGGCAGTTCTTTTTGCATCTGGGGTTTTCAACCCTAGTATATCGCAGCAGTGTCTCATGCAATCCGGCTTCAACTGTGTAAACTACTTCATGTCAGATAACGGGTTGCTAAGCATCAGCCTGTTACAGACAATGCAGACCCCGATAAATGTCACTGCGCTGGGATGCAATGAAAACTCAATAGTAACAAATATGCAAGAGCCTTATTCTCCGCCTTCAAACCAGATAATGCTCGATGTGGATTCAAATTATACCTTCACCGTGCAATGCTATGGAAATTCAGGGACAATGTTCTCAGGTAGCCCTGGAAACATGTACAAAGGGTATATTATAGTCAATTACACAAATCTTGAAACAGGCTTTCCGCAGACTGCCTATGGCAGCATTGCAGTGAAGATTTCCTGATTAGAATTCAGAGATCGTGCGCTGCTTGGGTTTAGGTTTGTAGCTGTCACGATTTAACATATCGAGGCTGCCGAATACCCCATCGTACCCGGGCTCTATCCTAATTCTATTTCCCCTTATGTTCCTTATTGCTTCTGCAACTCCTTGGTCAACCTCGCTTAGATCCTCTATGCTGGCGTGCAATAGTACATTTAACTCCGTACTAAATTTTTTGACAAAGGACAGATAGGTAGATCTGACATATTCGGAATAGGCAGTTTTCCCGCTAATATATGAGATTATTTCCATGAGAGGTATGGCATGAACGAATGGAGTTGCGTTCTTAGGCATATAACCTTCATCTCTGTCTGCAAGCTCTTCCATCCTGTGCAACACACCAATAGTTATTCTTTTCCTACACGCAGGACAGATGTTATTGTACTTTTTTGCTTCGGATGGACTCATTGAAACTTTGCACTTCCTGTGTCCATCGAAATGATATTTGCCTTCTTCAGGATAGAATTCTACTGTAGAGCTTAGTTTCTTCTTCTTAATACAGTCAGAGATGCCACTGAAGGTCATTTCTCTCATCTCTAGCATTGTGACCTCACGGCCGAGCTTTGGAAGCGAATGCGCATCGCTCCCAGAGATTATCGCATATTTGTCAAGTTTGGATATACGCCAGTTCATTGCAGGGTCGCTGCTTAGTCCGCTCTCTATA
>JAJYXO010000014.1 GCA_021801765.1 Microcaldota archaeon
GTTGAGCATGTATTCGAAGAGGCCTATTGCAAGTTCTGCATCCTTCTGTTCGACTATTTCCGCAAGCCTTGCCTTTGCGCTGGATTCGGCCAGGCGGACCAGCCCTTCTATCTGCCTTGGCGTCATGGGCACCGCTCCCTGCTTCATTCCGAGCTTCCTGAGGTCTACATAGTACTCGGATATTTTTGAGCTTGCCTCGGGACTTAGCCTGGGCTTTATGTTTTTCCTGGCATATGCTATATACTTCCTGAGCAGGTCCTCTGATATCTGCGGCTTTTCAACCTGCTCGTAATCCTTTATCTCTGCTATCTGCGCGCCTGCAGCCTCGTGCTGCACGAGTATGTGCCTTGCTATCATCCTGTCTTTCTCCTCGTCCAGTATGTCCTTTATTGGGAATATTAGGTCAAACCTTGAAAGCAGCGCCGGAGGTATGTCGAATTGCTCTGCAGGATATACATTTGGATCAAACCTCCCGTATTTTGGGTTTGCTGCAGAGAGCACAGATGCCTTTGCATTGAATCTTGCGACTATGCCTGCCTTTGCTACGCTTATCGTCTGGGATTCCATAGCCTCTAACATCGAGGATTTGTCCTCGTCGCTTATCTTGTCGAACTCATCGATGCAGACCTCTCCCCCGGAGCCGAGGACCAGGGCGCCGGCTTTCAGGGTCCAGCCGCCTTCTGCGAACTCATCCCTCTCCGCAGACGCAGTGAGCCCTGCGGAGGTAGTGGACTTTCCGCTTATGTAGATGCCCTTTGGAACTATCGCAGCAACTGCCTGCAGCAGCCTTGTCTTTGCGCTTCCTGGATCTCCTATGAGCAGCATATGTATATCATTCCTTATTGCACCTCCGTCTACAAGCTTCTTGTCCGGAGTGCCTCCGAAGAGTTGCAGGGCAAGGGCCTTCTTTATCTCTTCGTATCCGTATATCGAAGGGGCTATTGACTGGGCTATCTTGGAGAAGATTGCAGGATCCTTGGCGAGTTCCTTTATCTCGCCTTCCTCATCAATGCTTATTTCCAGCTCGGTGAATTCCTTCTGCTTGGGCCTCAGGGAGACCGAGTCTAGGAACATGGTATATAGAAGCTTGTCTTCCTTGCCGCGCTGGGTCTTTCTCGGTTTTATGCGGAGTATGCCAGTTATGTCTACTCTGTCGCCAGGTATGACCATATTAACTATGTCGTCCTCAAGCCAGACCTCTAACTGCCAAGTGGGCGTATTGCCTCTCAGCTTCTCCAGCGGATCCTGTACTGCTATGCGCTGAAGGTTAGTGAACCTAGACTCTGCACTGTCCTGCTTCAGGGATCTCCTCTTGCATTGAGGGCAGAGATCTACTGATGTTTCCCTGTCCACTTTTAGCTTTAGCACAGTGCCGCAAAAGGTGCATCTGTAAACGCCTATGCTGACCCTTGGTGTTATTTCTGACCTTTTTACAACTAGAGAGTCGAGGGTGAGGAGCTTGCCTATATACTCTGAGCCAACCTCCTGTATCAGAGGCATTGTAAGATCAAGGCCAAAGAAACGCGCATAGACAGGTTCTGGCGCAGATGGTGCAGGGTTGAGCTTCAGCAACGCAGCATTTGCAGCCTGTATCATTGAATCTGGGTTGTTTATAAGCTCCTCTGCGAGTTCCGTGTCGAATCTCTCCAGGTCCTTTATATCTATCGGTATGCTCCTCTCCTTGGGATACTTTATGTACATCTCGTCTATCTGCTCTGCGTAGTAGGCGTTGTAGAACTCTATCATCCTATCTATTATCTCTGCGTTTGCTACGTTATCCTCCAAGCAGGCACCTAGGAATATTATATGCCGATAAAGTAATAAAATAGTGCCGGGATATAAATAAGAGGAGATTTTCTGCGCTTCTACGTAACAACCCCCATATATTATGTTAACGATAAGCCGCACATAGGCCACGCATACAGCACACTTGCCGCTGACATCATAGCAAGGTGGCAGAGGCTCTGCGGCAATGAGGTCTTCTTTCTTACCGGTACAGATGAGCATGGGGAGAAGATTGACAAGGCGGCTGCACAGCAGGGAAAGCAGCCTAAGGAATTCGTGGATGGAGTTGTATCGCAGTTCAAGGATCTCTGGAAAGAGCTCAAAATCTCCAACGATGCATTCATAAGAACTACGGATCAGAAGCATGTGGATGCAGTCAGGGATTTCATAGAAAGGATGGTAAAAGCCGGGGATGTTTACAAAGGAGAGTATGAGGGATGGTACTGCACGCCAGATGAGACGTTCTTCACCGAGCTGCAGCTTAAGGGGGGGAAGTGCCCGCAGTGCGGCAGGGAGGTGAGGAAGCTAAAGGAAGAATCGTATTTTTTCAGGCTGAGCAGATATAGAGAATCGCTGCTCTCAATGTACAAGGAGAACCCGAGCTTCCTCTCGCCGCAGAGCAGGTCGAAGGAGATAATTAACAGGGTGGAATCAGGGTTAAACGACGTAAGCATAAGCAGGACCAGTGTCAAATGGGCAATACCTTTCCCTAATGACGAGAAGCACACGGTCTACGTCTGGGTAGATGCACTGATAAACTATCTCAGCGCAATAGGCTGGCCCGATGGCAAAGCAGCAGACTTCTGGCCTGCAGACGTGCATGTAATCGGAAAGGAAATCAACTGGTTCCATTCGGTAATATGGCCTGCGATGCTTCTCTCAATAGGCATGAAGGCGCCCAGGAAGGTTTTCGCGCATGGATGGTGGACTGTTGAGGGCAAGAAAATGTCGAAGTCTGTTGGCAATGCAGTGGATCCAAGGGAGGTTATAGGCAAATATGGATTGGATGCATTCAGGTATTTTCTCTTCAGGGAGATGCCTTTTGGCGAGGACGGAGATTTCTCCGAGAAGGCGCTAGTGGCGCGGATAAACGGCGAACTTGTTGACGACCTCGGGAATCTGGTTTACAGGACCCTGAGCCTCGCGGAAAAATTTGGAGAAAAGATAGAGGGAATGCCAGAGCTGGATAAGGAGCTTGATCTTGAAGGCATAAAGAAGAAGATGGGTGATCTGGATATCTCCGGAGCGCTGGAAGGCATCTGGTCATACATAAGGCAGTCGAACAAATATATAAATGAGAACGAGGTCTGGAAGCTCAAAGGAGCGGAGATGGGCAATGCGCTCTACAACCTCCTCGAATCGATAAGGATAATATCCATACTAATCTCGCCTTTCATGCCCGACGCAGCCGATGAGATAAATAGGCAGATAGGCGCAAAGGGTGGTGGCATAAAGGACTGCTCTTTTGGCAGATTCAGCGGCAAGGTCTCTAAGGGAAAGTATCTATTCCAGAAAATAAAGTAATAGCTCACTTGACTACTATCTTGTCGGATATCTCAACTATTCTGTCTACGCCGTAGTTTATGAGATTCCCGAAGCTGGTGTTTATCACGAACCTTCCTTTCTTTAGATCGACGCCGTGAACCTTGCCTATCAGCGCGCCTAGCTCATTTACAACCACTTTGTCCTTAAGCCTCTTGGACTTTATAGCCCGTTTCCTGAAGAAACCTGCGAGATATGCATCTGCTATGCCTATTGCTATCGCGAGAATAGTGAAGAGAAGGAACTGGCTGAAGTATATCTGGCCTATTATCCATTCTATGAACGAGAATGAGAGTACCCAGATTACAATAGAGGAGCCTACGTAAACCGCGTATTTGAAGCTTCTAAACATGTACTTTGTGCTCCTGACGTC
>JAJYXO010000002.1 GCA_021801765.1 Microcaldota archaeon
GTCCCATTTCGTCAAGGCTGATCTGGCCAGGCAATGCTACGGAGACTGAACTGAGGATGGATTCATCAGATAGGTTCTTCACTCTTATAATAAGCGTGGATGAGCTCTTCTCTCTTGCCTTTAGCTTGTATGGCACAAATTCAGTATTTATAGAGAGAGGCAACTTGGAGGCGTATTGGCCTGGATCTTTTCTGTTGAATAAGTTAAAGGCCATGTTAATCTACCTCTCAGCTTGCAGTAATATTTGAACTCGCCTCTGCGCCTTCTTCGCCCATAACACGCACTAGGTAGGTATCTTTAGGCACAAGGCCGAATGAGACCAGGTCATTGCCTACGCTTACTGTGCCGTTGAAGCTGAATGTTGCAGTCTTTCCAGGGGCAAGCAGATACCCATATGCACTTCCATTAAGCGAATCCTCAGAGAAAGGTATCGAGAGCGTGGAATTTCCGTACACAAGGAAGTTTATTACGCGTGTAGTCCTCATCTGGTCTTCTATTCTTGCCTGATAGTGGCCCTTAGCATCGGATAGAGCCTGGCCCATTATCCTATTTATTAGGGTGTAGTTCACAGAGATATTGGAGTTTCCAAGCTCGCGGCGTATAGCATCTTCAACCTCGCTGATGTTATCCTTGGCTACAGAACTATAATTCATGCTTATGTTGTATGCAAGCTGCCTGTAGAAGGATTCCCTCTCGCTAGAATTAAGCAAGCCTGTGATGTTTCCTATTCCAGAAAGTGTGCCATTGACAAAGTCCTCTATCTTCCCGCGTGATGATGCATTTAGCGCGTTGCCAAGCACAGTTGCATTTATGCCTAAAGACTCCCCTATGCCTGCATTACCCCCAGCGTTTTCGGGTCTCTGATCTGGAGTTTCAACTATCGCATTTGCGTTTGCACCGATATTCAGGCTTGTATTTCCGAATATCATCACATGCCTTATCATAACGCTTGCATTGGAATTGTCTAAAACAGTAACTGAAATGCGTGTGATGTTGCCTGATGTCGAGAGAGTGGCGGAGGTTATTGAGATGTTGGGTTTTACATCTTCAAGTTTGCCTTTCACAGTATTGTTTATCCTCTCAGTGCTTCCGATCCTTAGGGTTCCGGCTCCTGGAACTACTACAGCCCTGACAGAGGGCACCATGACGAAGACAGTTGAATTAGCGGTAAATATTGTTACTACTGCAGGAGATAGGTCTAGCACTACGCTTACGTTTCCGCCGGAAGTAGTTCCTGAAACATTTACAGAGAGCTTGTCAGAGGGGAGAACAACAGGATATATTGTCCCGTTTATCGTTATACTTGCATTTGATATGTAGAATACTGCACGGTTTATCGTTGCATTTGTTGGCAGTGTCACAGAGCCTATTGTGCTTGTTACATTCTGTAAGCGCATTAGGTCAGTGCTGCCGCTTGTGTTGGAATAATACCACTGCGCGCCTGATGAAGATACTGCATGTACTCCCATTGATGAGTAGTAGATCTCAAGCTTCTGTGTGCCAGAAGGCACTGAAGGAGGGTCTGTGAGCTGTATAAATGCCTGCGTAGGCGCAGTTATAGTCAGTGATGGAGGGCCAGATGGATGGCTTACAAAAACATAATTTGCAACAACATAAAGTATTGCTATTATAACAATTATTCCTATCAATGCTGAAAGCGCCCTGTTCATAAAACCTCCATTTATTACCAGTGAGCAAAAATATATAAAGCATAGTTATCTGTGCGGAGCGCCGTGGGCAAAGCATTGCTGCGCATGCGCATTTTGATAGGCATACATAAATAATCTATAAGTTTTATTTCTATGTGGTGCTCTTTGCATGTTGCAGGTAAATGATGCGCTTTTTAAGGCGTATGATATAAGAGGAGTGTACGGCAGGGACCTCGATGATGAAACAGCAGAAGCTGTGGGTTATGCGTTTGGCAGATATATTGGAAGGGGGAAAAAGGTTGTTGTGGGCCTTGATGTGAGATTGAGCAGCGAAAGCCTTATGCGAAGCATGCTTAATGGGATGTCAAGGACAGGGTTGAAGATATTCAATGTGGGCATGGTGCCTACCCCAGTAATATATTTTGTGATTAGACATTTCGGAATGGATGGAGGGGCTATGGTTACTGCAAGCCACAACCCGAAAGAATGGAATGGATTTAAACTCTTTGGAAGTGGAGGCAGGGTAATTGGGCTTGATTCTGGGCTTAGAGAGATAAAGGACCTGATGCTGAGAGGGGGTCCAGAAAGGGGCGATGGCATTGAAGGTATGGAAGATATAAGAGAAAAGGCTATTTCAGCATATGAGGCATTCTTGCTA
Organism: Microcaldota archaeon; assembly: GCA_021801765.1. Lineage (GTDB taxonomy): Archaea > Micrarchaeota > Micrarchaeia > Micrarchaeales > CABMGC01 > JAJZIU01. The sequence goes on from JAJYXO010000002.1 coordinate 2,308, forward strand.
GGGAAGACACATGTAGGCAAAACCTTGAAGATTTGCATAGATCCTGGCAACGGCTGCTATTCTGGCATGGCAAAAGGTATACTCAAGAAGGCAGGCATGGAAGTTATTGCAATAAACGATATGCCTGATGGAAGCTTCCCTGCTAGGGCACCTGAGCCAAAAGAGGAGAGCATCGGGAAGCTGATGAACACCGTGGCTGAAAAAAGACTGGATTTCGGAGTTGCATTTGATTCAGATGGAGATAGAGCAATATTTGTTGATGACAAAGGAAGGTTCCTTAGAGGTGATGTAGCTTATTCGGTATTCATAAGCGCGCTTCTCAGAAAAGGAGAGAAGGCAGTTTACGAGGTTAGCTGTTCCAGAATGGTTGAGGATGCTATAAGTAAAAGGGGGGGAGTGCCGATGCTCAGCAGGACAGGAAGGGCTTTTATATTGGAAATGATGGTGAAAGAATCTGCAAGGATAGGAGGGGAGATTTCTGGCCATACGTATTTCTCTGAGGTATACAATGCAGATGATGCGCTTTATGCAGCAATGAAGATGGCGGAGATACTCTCTTCTGGAGATAGAAAGCTTTCGGAGATCGTAGATTCGCTGCCTAAATATTACACCAGTGCAATAGAGCTCGATATTGAGGATGAGAGGAAGTACCTCGTTTCGGGTATTATAAGGAAAATGCTTTTGCGAGAGGGGAAGAAAGTTATAACAGTAGATGGTTCAAGAGTTGAGGCGGAGGACGGGTGGTTTCTCATTAGGCCATCAAATACATCGCCGAAGATGAGGTTGATTGCAGAGTCGGGCAGCGCTGAGGGGCTTAGGCGCATTGTTGCGCAGGGGATGGAGGTCTTCGAGAAAGCCAAGAAGGACGCAGAACGCAGATAATCATGAATCGCGCAGGCAGATATCCGCTGAATAGAAAACGAAGGTTTTAAATATCTTGTATAGCGATGTTTATTGTAAAAATGGAGGGGCACACAGGTCAAAGCTTTAAAGCTCCTGATGCTGATTCTGTTTGTAGATAGGTGTAAAGTTGGTGAATTTTTCTGAAATGAGCCTTAGGCCAGAGTTGCTGGAGGCCTTGGGTAGGATAGGATTTGTAAAGGCAACGGATGTGCAGGAGCAGGTAATACCGATAGCCATGCAGAATAAGGATGTGATAGTAAGGGCGAAAACGGGCACTGGCAAGACGGGGGCATTCATTATACCGATAATACAGAGAATCTCCAGAGGCCGTGCGCCTGAAGCGATAATAATGGCCCCTACGAGGGAGCTTGCGATACAGATAGCAGACTTCACACGCAAGCTTACCAGAAGGAGAGAAGATGTGGCAATAGTGTACGGAGGCGCTTCAATCAATGTGCAGATAGACAGTCTAAAAGGCAATCCTTCCATAGTCATAGGCACGCCAGGCAGGATAATAGATTTGATGGAGAGGGGTGCATTGGAGCTCTCACAGATAAGGTTTCTGGTTCTTGACGAAGCTGACACAATGCTCGATATGGGATTCATAGACGACATAGAATTCATAATGTCGAAAACTCCGCGCGGAAAGCAAACGCTGCTTTTCTCAGCTACAATGCCAGATAGAGTAATGAGTGTGGCTAAAAGGCATATGCACGACTTCTCGTTCCTAAGTATAGGAAGCGAAGAGTCGCTGATAGTCTCAGGCATCAAGCATTATTACGCTGTTTCAGAAGGTAGATACAAGTTTGCAACGCTTCTGGCATACATAAAGCAGTATACGCCTAAAAAGGCCATAATTTTTGTACAGACCAAATACGCTGCAAGTGCGATATGTGATGCTTTGAAAGCAAATGGCATAGGTGCGATGCTGATGCACGGAGGTCTTACGCAGGCAAAGAGGGAGCATTCACTTAAGATGTTCAGGAACGAGGCCCGCTTCTTAATAGCTACAGGCGTTGCAGCGAGAGGCATAGACGTCAGAAGCATAACGGACATAATAAACTTTGACATACCAGACGATCCATACGTTTATGTGCATAAGGTAGGCAGGGCAGCAAGAATGGAAAGCAGCGGAAGGTCATTCACAATAGTAAGCCAAGATCAGCTAAACCTTGTAAAGGACATAGAGATAACAGCCAACATAAATATGGAGAGGCTTAACCTAGACATAAGGGAATTCATGCATACACGTGCATTCAGCAAGAGGAGGGAGGGGCACGATAGGCAGTTTGGAAGAGATAGGGGGCATGGAAGGTTTGGAAGGGAAAGGGAAACGAGCAATAGAGGCGACCGAGGACGCAGCCAGAGGAGAGGCTTTAGATACTCAGACAACAGGAATAATTACTGATGATCTGCAAGTGTGGCATCCTCCCACCCGTAAACAGTGTGGGCTTCCCAAGCGAAAACCAAGTATGAAATTCATGAATCCCTGATGAAAAAATGGGATTCTTCTATTTCTCCGCGTTTCGCTCTCACCGCGCAGGTAAAGCATGTGGGATTTTCTGCTCACGGTGTTAATGCTCTGTAGCGTAAAACTAACGCAAGGCTATTTGTTGGAAAGCGCCAGGGCTGGGATTTTCACACCTCTCGGTAAAATTCTTTTTCAAGAGGTTTGTTTTGAACCCAGATGGCCCGAAAGGACCATACGCTTTGCGGCTTTGTTTCCAGGCGTACGCATTAGCCGGATTCTGCCACCCTGGCATAGCTAATATCACGCCGTGCAGGTATTTAAGATTGCGTCTTGCCGGATGCTTCAGGCCTGACAGCAGGGAAGGCTATCACTTCCTTCAGAGAGGTATTGTTAGTCAGAATCATCGCAAGCCTGTCTATTGCAATGCCAAGGCCAGCAGTTGGAGGCAGGCCGAATTCTATGGCTTCCAGAAAGTCTTCGTCGTTAGGAGGGGCTTCGTAATCTCCCTTCTTCCTTTCGGTTGTCTGCTGCTCGAATTTCTTTCTCTGCTCTATGGGATTTGTAAGTTCTGAGTAGCAGTTGCCTTCCTCGTAACCTGCTATGAATAGCTCAAATCTCTCGCTGAGACCTTTTCTGCCTCTTTTATCCTTGGCAAGAGGGCACATGTAAGATGGGAAGTCAACTATAAACGTAGGTTCGAAGAGATCCGGCCTGATATACTTGTCGAAAAGAGCATCAGCTACGTGTATGCTGTTATTTACAGGAGTTGTCAATCCTTCCTTCTTGGCGATGATTGAGGCTTCCTTGTCAGACATCCCAACCAGATCTATACCAGTCCGCTTCTCCAGCTCATCCACCCAGTAGATTCTTTTGAATTTTGGCTTGAAGCTTAACCTGCGCCCTTGGTATTCTACCTCTGTGTCTCCGAAGATTTCCTTTACCATGCCTCCTAGCAGCGTTTCGGTCAGCCCCATATAATCCTCATAATCCTTATAAGCTTCATAGAGCTCCACCTGGGTGAATTCAGGGTTATGTGTGGAATCTATGTCTTCATTCCTGAAATCCTTGGAAACCTCGTAGACTTTTTCAAATCCCCCTATTATCAGCCTCTTAAGATAAAGCTCATCGGAGATGCGGAGATATGCATTGGAATCAAGCGCATTGTAGCGTGTGATAAAAGGCTTGGCGAATGCTCCTCCGTAAACATGCTGGAGCACTGGAGTCTCAAATTCTATGTATTCTCTCTTGTCTAGAAAATCCCTGATGTATTTTAGTATACTTGCCCTTGTAGAAAAGAAGGACCTTGCATTAGGATTCATCATAAAATCCAGATAGCGTTTCCTATACCTTGTTTCCGTATCCTGCAGCCCGTGAAATTTCTCAGGCATGCTCCTGAGCGATTTGGATAGCACCGAGATTTCTTTTACATCTACACTTATCTCTCCTTTTTTAGTCTTGGTGACTATGCCTCTCGCGCCGATTATATCCCCTATGTCCAGCAGAGAAGCTATCTCAATGGATTTCTTTGTTGCATTGTCATCCCTTATAAGTACCTGTATCTTGCCGCTGTGGTCAAATAGATCGATGAACCTTATGCTTCCCATGGATCTTAGCCGCATAATACGCCCTGCTACTGCTACTTCATTGCCCTCATGTTTATCGTACTCTCCGGATATATCTGCGGAATTGTGCGTCCTCTCAAAAGAGTATGGATACGGGTTGACTCCGAGTTCTATCAATTTTTCAAGTTTCTCCATGCGGAAATCTTCGGCCATGCAAAACACTGCGGTAAAGTATTGTCCGCAATATTATTTTAACTATTCTTATTCCCTACCATTCCATGGCGAGATAATATGGAGAAGAGATGTATGTGCGGAAGCTGCATATTGATAGAGAAAGGCAGAACTCTTCTGCTTTTCCATAAGAAGCTTGAGAAATGGATGTACCCTGGAGGACATGTAGATGAAGGGGAGCTTCCGCATGAATGCGCTATAAGAGAGACAATGGAGGAAACTGGCATTGAGGCAGAGTTGTTGAATCCTTATGGCAGAGGATGGAAGAAAATAGACGACTCCGATGCCATTGACCTTCCAATACCTCTCTCAGTTATTTATGAGACCGTCAAGTACAGCGTTGGCATTCACATGCATTTTGATATGGTATACTTAGGCAGGCCTTCTGGGCTAAAGAAAGGGATAGGTGACAGCGAATCGCAAGATCTTGAATGGTTTAAAGAAGAGGAGATTGACTCGTTAGATACGTTCTCTAACGTTAAACTTGTTATACATAGGGCATTCGAGGTTGAATATAGAAACTTTAAATAGTTAAATGACAGCAGTATATGCTGGATTAGATGGCCATCGTGCAACTTAACAGAGAAAGGATGCATCGAGATGAAATGATCGGAATAGCAAACGGCACAAACGTGCGCTTGCAGGTGTTGTTGGCTGCGAGAAGGGATCTGCCAGGAGAGGCTATGGAAGCGCTTCGGAAAAACAAAGATGTAGGAGTGAGGAGCACTCTGGCCCGCAATACGGATAATGTAGGCATTCGTAGGAAGATTGCAGAGGAGGAGCTTTCTAACTACAACAATTCAAATGAGAGAGGCGAAAAGGATGACTCGGCATTGGTACTCATGAACCTTGCGCTTAACAGCAACCTTGGCGCTGGGTTAACAAAGTGAGCGAGAAATCCCACACGCTTTAACGGTGGGATGAAAGCGAACTGCAGTTGCAGTAATATGCAGTAAATATATATAAGAGTAGAACAAAAGGGAATGTAGTGGAATTGAGAAGAGCTTATAAATTCAGGATTTATCCTGATGCAAAACGACAGTCAGAGATAGAATTGCAGCTTACACTTTCAAAAGAATTCTACAACCTGCTTCTCGAAAAGTCAATAAAAGCATACAGGGAAGGAAACAAGAAACTCTCAATGTCAACTCTAAACAGGCTTGCAAAGGAGATAGAAAAGGATAGGAAATTCCTCCAAATATACTCTCAGGCAAGGTGTGAGATAAAATACCGTGTGCTGAAGGCATATCAAAACTTCTTCAGAAGGGTAAAGGAAAAGAAATCAGGCAAAAGGATAAAAGTTGGCTTTGCACGTTTCAAGTCAAAAGATAGATACCGCAGCATAACCTACCCTCAGGAGAACGGCTCATTTACAATTGTAAAGAAAAATAAGAAGCAAATGCTGAGGGTATCAAGAATTGGCGGCATGCAGATAGAGTTGCATAGAGAAATAGAAGGCAAAATAAAGACCCTTACTATAAAGAAAAGAGCGAGAGAATATTCTGCAATATTCACTACAGTAAAGGAAATAGAACTTCCAAAGGTTGAAGATACAAATCCAGCAGGCATAGACATGGGCCTCAATTCTTTCATTGCGTTATCAGATGGCACAAAGATAGAGAAACCTAAGTTCGCAAAGAAAGCAGAGAAGCATATCGCAAGATGGCAGAGAATAGTCGCAAAAAGGCAGAAAGGCTCAAAGAGGAGGGAGAAGGCAAAGTTGAATCTGCAAAGGAAATGGGAACACGTTGCAAACCAGTCAAACGATTTCGCACATAAACTGTCAGATAAATTGGTAAATTCAGGATACACATCATTCGCAGTGGAAGACCTTCACATTCAGAATATGGCAAAGAACCACAATCTCGCACAATCAATCCATAATGCTTCATGGAGCAGATTTATACAGATGCTTTCATACAAGGCTGAAAGTGCTAGTATGAAGGTAATAAAGGTAGATGCAAGAAACACATCAAAAGAGTGCAGTAGTTGTGGCAATGTTCAGGATATGCCACTATCAAAAAGAACATACACCTGCAATAGATGCGGTATGCAGATGGATAGGGACATCAACGCATCAATAAACATACTCAACAGAGCTACCCTCGGACAGAGGGGAAGTCACGCTCAGGGAGATATGGCCTCTGCGATTCAACAGGAATCGAAAAGTCGCATCGAAGAACTGAGAACCGATAAAACACATCCTTTGCTGGATGCAGTGACTGCATGACGCAGAGGAAGCCCACGCTGTTTACGGGTGGGAGGATGTCACCAGCCATATGGCACCAGAAGTTTTCAAGATTCTTTCAACGCATAGCAACTTTCATGTGCGCAGGTCTGCCCTGGGAAATCTTCAGGCTGCGGAATATTACGCTAAATCCCCATCTCCCGATTGAAGTATCTCTCCTCGTTTAAGACATTTGGCACGGAATTGTTGCAGCATGTTTATATATTTCATATTGTAATTGAATATATGGATTCTTTTCAAGGTATAAGAGAAAAAATCTGCGTGATAGACTTCGGAAGCCAGTATGCAAATCTGATATGTAGGAGGATAAGGGATCTTGGGGTATATGCAGAGTTATACCCACATGATACAAGAATAGAGGAGATAAACCTAGGCAGTGTAAAAGGGATCGTTCTGTCAGGTGGGCCATCAAGCGTCTATGAAAGCGGTGCGCCTGAGGCAGACAAGAGAATATTCGATCTCGGCATCCCTATACTTGGCTTATGCTATGGCATGCAGCTCATAGCGCATTTGCTTGGAGGCAAGGTTGAGCCTGCAGCTGTGCATGAGTATGGCAAAGAGAGGGTCTCAGTAATCAAAGATGGAGGTATCTTCAGGGGAGTCCCAGGGGAATTCAATTCCTGGATGAGCCATGGCGACATTGTAACTGCAACGCCAGGAGGATTCGAAAAAATAGCGTTAACATCCAATTCCGAGATAGCTGCATTTGAAGGGAAGAGGATTTACGGGCTTCAATTCCATCCAGAGGTATCGCATACTGAATTTGGGGAGAAGATTATATCGAATTTTCTCGAGATATGCGGATGCAGCAGGTCATGGCGCATGGAATCGTTTGTAGAGGATTCTATAATGCAGATAAGAGAAAAGGTCGGGAAAGGGAGAGTGCTATGTGCAGTAAGCGGAGGTGTTGATTCTACCACGCTTGCAATTCTGCTGCGCGAAGCCATTGGAGATAAGCTATCCTGCATCTTTGTTGACAACGGGCTGCTGAGAGAAGGTGAATTTGATGGCGTATCAGCATTGCTGAGTTCGATTGGTGTGAACCTAATAAAGGTAGATGCAAGCAGTAGGTTTCTCGCAAGGTTGTCCGGGATTCTGGATCCTGAGGAGAAGAGGAAGGCAATAGGAGATGAATTCGCAAAGGTCTTCAGCGAGGCTGCAGAGGCAAATGGGCCTTTTCAATGGCTTGCGCAGGGTACGCTGTATCCGGACATCATAGAAAGCTCAATGGCAGGCAAGCTAGCGGCTGTAATAAAGACGCACCACAATGTAGGTGGAATGCCGGGTTGGATGAAAATGAAGATATTGGAGCCGTTTAACCAACTCTACAAGGACGAGGTGCGCAAGATAGCAGGATTGCTCTCGGTGCCTGACTCCATGCGCCTAAGGCACCCTTTCCCTGGGCCGGGTCTTGCAGTAAGAGTGATAGGTGAGGTGACAAGCGAGAAGCTTAATATCTGCAGGAAAGCAGGAAAGATAGTTGAGGAAGAGCTCATTGCTGCGGGGATCTATTCTGAGGTATGGCAGGCGTTCGCAGTAGTAGGAGACGACAGGGCGGTTGGGGTAGTGGGTGACAAGAGGAGATATGGGCGCATTGTTACAATAAGAGCCGTTAGCTCTGTTGATGCGATGACCGCAGACTGGGTGAGGCTCCCTTATGAGGTGATGGGGAGAATGAGCGGAAGGATAACTAATGAAGTAGATGGCGTCACGATGGTCACTTATGCCATATCCAGCAAGCCACCGGCAACAATTGAGCCGCAGTAGTTGCTAAGGTTTTTATATATTGGCGTGTTATAAACAATATGGTAAGAAAGGATCAGCTTGCCGGTGAAGGGGCCTTTGTTTTTGGATTCGACGACTTTATATTTCTGCCTTCTTACATAGATGTCGAACCCGCAGATATCTCACTTGTGACAAAATTTTCAGTAAATATACCCATAGCTATGCCTTTCGTCTCCTCGCCTATGGATACTGTGACAGAAGGGGAGATGGCGATAGCACTGGCAAGAAGCGGAGGCATCGGAGTCATTCACAGGAATTGCTCTGCGGATGAAGAAGCTGAGGAAGTGATGAAAGTGAAGAGGGCAGAGTCATTCATCATAAGAGACGTGTTAACGATAGGCAAGGAATCGACTGTTGCAGAGGCTGAGAAGATAATGAAGGAACGCGAGATTTCCGGATTGCCGGTAGTGGAGGATGGCAGGCTCATAGGCATAATAACAGGCAAGGACGTACGGTTCTCCAATAAGGAGATACGCACTGAGCAGGCAATGACTAAGGATGTAGTTCGCGTCAGCGAAGGAATAACGATAGAGGAAGCAGAGAGGCTGATGAAAGACCATAGGATAGAGAAACTTCCGGTTACAGATAGCGAAGGAAGGCTCTCGGGGCTTATAACTTACAGGGATATCTCCCTAAGGGACAAATTCAGGAATGCCACCAGGGATGAGAAAGGGAGGCTGCGTGTGGCTGCGGCAATCTCTCCGTTCGATATGGATAGGGCAGTAAAGCTCTCCAAGATTGCCGACGCGCTTGTTGTGGATGTGGCCCATTTCCACAATCAAAACGTAATAAATGCAACAAAGAAGATAATAGACAATGTTTCAGTTGATGTGATTGTAGGCAACCTTGGCTCAAAAGAAGGCGTGCTTGACGCTGTAAGCAAGTTAGAGAGGGTGGGAGGGCTAAGAGTAGGCATAGGTGGAGGGTCTGTTTGCCTTACAACCCAGATTACTAGGGCCGGATCTCCGACGCTCTACGCAGTCACTGAAGCTGTATCGGCACTTGAGGAGCTAGGCGCAGACATACCAATAATAGCAGACGGAGGCATAAGGAACTCTGGCGACATCGCCATGTCTATCGCCTTCGGCGCATCGTCTGCAATGATGGGATACGTGTTCGCAGGGTGCAAGGAGAGCCCTTCGCCTACAACACTGATAGGAGACAAGCATTACAAGTTACACAGGGGGATGGGCAGCGAGAGCGCAAGGCAGAAGAGAATAGTATCTGATAGATACGCAAAGCTCTCAAAGAGTATAGCTGAAGGGACAGAGAAATGGATACCTTATAAGGGATATTTGGCAGATGTGATAGAAGAACTCGCATCTGGAGTGAGGGCATCGATGGGATATGCAGGTGCAAAGGGCGTGAAAGAGCTGAAGGGTAACGCAAGGGTTATGAAAGTCAGCTCAAGCTCGTTCGCAAGGGCATCGGATATGCAGACAATCAAGTAATTTGCAGTATATGAAGTCTGGGCCTAAAACTGCTGTCTAAGGCAATTGCTAATTATAGCAAACCATGCTTGTGCAAAATCCAAGCAGAAGCAATGTTGCTTATCGGCCCAACGATAAAAGAAGATGTAAAGATATATGCAAAAACCCAGGGCGTTGGGTAAGTTGATTTTACTGCCTTAATGTATACTGGTATGCTGACAAAGAGCATGACAATCCAAACCAACAATAGCTGAAGGCCTAATACGGCTAAAAGAGCTATGAGAATCACATAGCCAACAATGCAAGTCAATATAAACGAAACTACACTGAGCTTTTTTTGCGCAGGAGCTTGAACTTTTCCGCTATCCATGCATCAGATTTAAGTACAAAGGCATATATAACCGCACATGGCACTCTGCTAAGGTTTTTCAGGCTTCTGCCGCTTGGGAAGCGCATCGGAAACGCACCCCGAACCCGCGTTTCACTGTGCTTCTTGCATATGATAGGTTTTTGATTTTAGCCGAGGCCAGCTGAGTGTTAAAAGGCGGGCCCGGTGGGATTTGAACCCACGACTTACTGGTTAAAAGCCAGCCACTCTAGCCAAACTGAGTTACGGACCCTGATATAGATTTACATATTCACATTAAAAAAGGCTTTTGCTATTAGATCTACTGCAATAGCCTTTCCTTTATTCCTTCCTCTGCTTTAGAGACTGCGGCATTTATATTATCCTTAAAGGGGCCGTATGCCCCTGCTGCGCAAGGATGTCCTCCGCCATTTCCGTTGAGCATGATTCCGACCTCTTGCATCAGCACCCCGAGATGCATATGGAGCCTCTTGTCCAAAGGCGCACGAAGCCTCGCGGACGCTGATGCTTCTTTCTTTGCAACTGTCCAAAAAAGTGAGGCGTCTGCACCAATGCGTATTGCTATGTCTGCAGCTACATTGGCATGTAGCACTGCTTTTCCATGAATGAATATGTATTTTCCAACAATTTCTATTTCAGAGTCCTTTATCTCGTTTATTATAGTATAGCGGTCCTTCGGGGATATATTATCATGCATTAGCTCTATAACATCTGCGTAGTCCATTGATGCTATCTCCAGCAACTCGGATATCTGCATGAATGTTGTGTATGTTGAGTTCTGCAGTTCGGCAGAGTCTGAGATAATTCCATTTACAAGCAGTATGGCCATTCCTTTTGTAATTTTTGCCCCGACAATCTTTAGCAGCGCATATATTATGCTTGCTGTGGAGTTATAACCTTCATCATTGAAAATGGTGCCCTCTGAGGATCGGATATTGGTGGGAAGCAGGTGGTGGTCAATGAAGAGCATCTGGCAGTTTGCTTTCCTTGCGCGTATGCCAAGCTCCCCTATCGATTCAAGCAGGTTAGTGTCCATTATGATTAGGAGCTCAGTTTCAGCAGGTATTGAGGTCTTTATTGCATCAGAGTACCCTGCCTGCCTTAACATACGCTTGGCGTTTCCAGTCAGGTAATCTGGGGTTACAACTGCAGACCTTGGGAAGAAAGATGCCAGCGAAATGGCAGAGGAAACGCCATCCCTGTCGCCTATTGAATGGAAGGTTATCGCGACTTTCTTCTGCTTGTTCTTGATTATGAAAGCTGCTAATTCGTTGAAGTCAAGAAGCTTCACGCCCCTCCCTGGCTTTGCTTATAGAGCAGGGTTATCTGTTCGTTGAGCTGCTTCTCCCTGTTCCTTAATTCGGTATACTGCTTATTTACAGATTGTATCCTTGCGTCAGTAAGAGATGACCTTTCCTTTATGTCTCCTGTTGCCTTTTCCTTTGTAGTCTCCACTATAACAGAGCCTATGCTTATGTATACCTTGCCGCTTGCTTTCTCAAGCTCGCTGCCTGCCCTTTCCATGTCCATCTTCTGCGCCTGCAGCTGCTCAAGTTGCAGTGCATATGTCCTAAGCTGATCCTGCAGCAGCTGGTAATCCTTGAGAAGTTTCTCAAGCTCCTGCTGGCTTGGCTGGTTTGCTGTTGCCATAAACTCATCGCATAGATATTGCCTCAAAAGATATAAAACGGGATACGCTGAGGTCTATGGCAATTTTACCATGCTGCCTTCTTTGGAGAGCAGCTCAGGTATTGTAATATTATACGGCTGCATTGCAATTCCAAGCTCAGTGACTATTGCAGATACTAGATGCGGAGGCGTCATGTCGAATGCAGGGTTTAGCACTCCCACACCGTCAGGTACTATCTTTATTGCACCGAAAAGGCTCTCAACCTCCCCTGGCTTTCGCTGCTCAATCTTCACGTCTGAGGTCTTTGTATGCGGATCGATAGTTGAAGTTGGAGCAGCTACATTCATCTGGACGTTAATCCCTTCTTCTCTCAGCGCTTTTGCCATAAGCGCAAGCCCAAACGTGCCTATCTTATTATAGACAGTTCCACTCTCTGCGCCACGGTTTCCCAGTATCCTGTCTGCTCCTGCCCAGATTGCCGCAGCCCTCTTCTCCCTCATAAGATGCCCTGCCATATTATCAGTTATTACCCGCACAGGTATGCCGTCTTTGTGCAGCTCCCATGCAGTAAGCCTTGCGCCCTGGTATAATGGCGCAGTATAAGTAACAAGCACCTCGAATTCCTTCCCTGCTGCCCACGCCATCCTTATTGGCGCAGTTGAAGTTCCGATGCCATCGCATGCAAGAGTTCCAGCATTGCATACAGTAAGAAGTACATCGCCATCGTGTATAAGCCCCATCCCATGCCTCCCTATCTTCTCTGTTGCTCTTATGTTCTCTTCCTGAATCTTCTTTGCAGCTTCTATGGCTGCCGCCTTCACTTCTGAAGGATTTAGCCCATTATCTACTGCGATATTTACTGCATCCTGTATTTTTTTCACTCCCCAGCTCAGGTTTACTGCCGTGGGCCTTGCAGCTGCGAGTGCAGCGCCTTGTTGGGCCATATTCTTGATTATCTCGGAGTTTGAGTTAGGAGAGTTATTTGCAATCATTGCTGCGCCATAAGCGCCTGCTTCTCCTAGAATAGGGGCTCCTCTTATCTCTAGCCCTTGTATTGCCTTTATCAACCTCTCCAGGTCTTTTGAAGATACGAGCACCTCCTTCCAAGGTATCTTGGAATTGTCTAGCCAGACTATTTCTGAATTTTCATCTTCCCATCTTATAGGTATGACTTTTGTTGCTGCATCGTTCATATATTTGCACCTTTACCCTGCAGCTGTTTTTATGCACAATATTAGTGCTGTTATATGGAAACTATACGCTGCTTAGGTTTTCATAGTTTGTTGAGTTTATGTTTGCTGTGCCGTTCCAACCTGCGATGCAATAGACATATCCGTTCTCTATTGGGCATGAGCTAAACCCGAATGCAGTAGGGTATGATTGTAGCTCTGTCCATTTAGTAAGCATCCCATTGCTGCGCACGGTGGAGTAATATACGTAATTGTCATAGCCGCTCGGAGGGAGTCCATCAAATCCACCGAAGCATATTATGTCAGTGCCGTATGTGGAGCAGGAGCCTCCCTCTATATTTATAGGGTAGCTTGTTGTGCTGTGCCACGTGCCTATGCCAGAGCTGGATAATTGTGCAAAGTATGTAGGGTAATCATTTGCTGTGCCTCTGATGCAATATACATTATTGTTTACAACATCGCACTCTCCGCCTGTTATGTTGAAAGGGTATGGAGTTGTTTCTTTCCATAATCCTATGCTGCCGTTAGCAGCTAGCTTCGCGTAGAATGTCAGATCGGTTATGGTGCCTGTCTGTGCAGTGCTTCCGCCTTCGGTCCCCCCTATGCAATACACGTAGGAATTGTCCACAACGCATGAATGTGCATATACGCTTATTGGATATGGAGTAGTTGCACTCCAGGTTGATATTCCGTTGCTCGATAACTCGCCAGAATATGTCGCGTTTGTGGCGAAATATCCAAGGTTTGTTGAATTTGAAGCTGTAGTGCCGCCTATGCAGTATATATTGCCAAACTCAGTGACGCAGGATTCTCCGTTTATTGGAACTGGATAAGAGTTAGCAGCAGCCCATTTGCCAATTCCCAGGTTAGAGATGTTTGAATAATAAGCGTTTGAATGGTAACTGAAGTTAGCGCCGCTGCCAGAATTTCCGCCTACGCAGTATAGATGGCTGTTGTAGGCAACGCATGAACTGCTATGCAAAGCAATAGGGTATGGAGTTGTAGGCAACCATGCAAGAGAAGTTCCTCCAGATTTGAGTGCAGCATTCCCTTTTAGCGTGTTTGCAAGAACAGAAACACTCCCTATGGCCATAAATACCGTAGATAGCAGGATTACAATCTTCATTATTATTGGCAAGCGCATCTTATCTCCATTAATTATCTGCTGCAGAAGGATAATAAATGTATTGCATAGCTAACCGGATCCTTCCAGCAGCTTGTAGCTTAGCTCTGCATATCTCTCAAGCTCTTCAGCCCTGCCTAAAGCCTCTGCAATACTCCTGCCTATGGCAACAGTTCCATGCCCTTCAATTACCACTATTGAAACCTTCTTGTTTATTATCTCTGCCAGAATTGAATCTGCGAGATCCTGAGACCCGGATTTGCCACTTGCAAAACCTACGCGCTCTGGCTCATTTGCATATCCCAGATAATATTTTGCTTCGCCTAGGCGGATGCATGCTTCAGGTATCATCTCATTGAACATACCAACACCGTGTTTCATTGTGAAAAGCAGGGAGTATTTGGGATGAGAGTGCACTATGGCTTTTACATCAGGCATTGACGCGTATATTGAAGCATGAACGCGCCACTCTGATGAATTTTCGGGGCCGCTTTTCAATTCCCCGTTGAATGCAACTATGCTGAGTTGATTCGGAGTCAGCGCCCCTTTTAAGATTCCTGCGCTGCTTGCAGGAGTTAGCAACATCCTTCCATTGCCAAGCCTTGCACTTACATTGCCTGATAGCTCTGAATTCATTCCTCTCTCGCAAAGCGCAGACGCCGCGTATATGAGCTCTTTCCTCAATAGCTTTCCGCTGATTGCCATTCTATTCGCCTTTTCTGAATTTTCCAATGTCAAGTGTATCTTATATTCGCAGAGGCTACTTCCTGGGTTATTCTTGTGCCTGTTGGCACTATGGTATAGTTCATCCAGATATATCCAGGGAAAGAAGTGCCGAGCTGGCTTACAGATGCCCTGCCTTTGGTGTTATAGCAATATAGATAGAACGTGTGGCTCTCTCCGCTCTGCATAGTCAGCCCATCAGGTGAGTTGGAAGGAGGATAATATACTGAGTTGCTGCTTACGTAAATATTTCCATATGCAGGTATGTCGTTAGCAGAATTTAGGGCGCTAGAGCAGGCGATGCCGCCAACGGTTATCGGGCCGCCTGAAGCCTGCGCTGTGCTGAATACAAGTATGCCGTTTGCGTCCAGCGAGTAGAAATCGCAGGAGAATCCGGGGGCAGGTGAACAGGATGAAGAGAAGAGGAACTGTGAAGATGTGCTAATGCTATAGACTATCGCTATCGCGGCGGTTATTATGATTAGTGCTATGCCGTATGATGCAAGGAAGTCTATGGCTGCCTGGGCCTTCAATCATTTCGCCTTTGCCTCCGCCTTTATCTCGGTTTTTGCCTCGAAGTCGGAGACCTTGTACTTAAACTCTTCGTTAGATTTTATTAATCCTTTCTCTTTCATGAATTCCCTGGCAAGCAGGAAGTAGATCAGCGAAAGGGATTTGCGGCCCTTGTTATTGCACGGCACGATTAGATCGACGAACTTTATCCAGTTGTCTGTGTCGCAGAGGGCAACTATAGGTATGTTAGTTTTGTTTGCCTCCTTGACAGCCTGCCTCTCGTTCCTGTTGTCGCTTATCAGGATTATCTCTGGCTCGGTGAAATCATCCCTGTTGGGATTTGTGAATACGCCTGGCATTACCCTCCCAGTCATAAGCCTTGCGCCTATTATCTCTGCGAATTTTGATGCCGCTGAGACCGCATATATTCTGGACGCGGTTACAACAATCTCCTTAGGCTCATACTTGGAGAGCAACCTTGCTGCGAGTTTTATCCTGCTGTCTATAGTGGAAAGGTCTAGCAGATAGAGCCCATCCTCCCTTACTTTGTATATGAAGCGCTTCATTCCAGGCGTCTTTACCTTGGTGCCTATGTGTATACCTACCTCAAGGTAATCTGCCTGATCCGTAAGAAACTCATTTGTCATTCTTTCACCTTTTTTTGAACCGTCGGGGTCGCCGAGATTTTCAGAGCATCCTTTTGAATTCCCGCATATAGACTCGGGTCATGTGCTCCCTAAGCACAGAGCCTAACCAGACTAGCAGACGACCCCTTGGTTGATATATGCCGAGCATAATTAAAACACTTTCTATTTTCTGCTGTAGTTTATTGTATCGTCTATCAAGTCCACATGCCCTATCAGCATGCGCTTGCAGCAGTATCTTTTTATTCCAAGGTCCTTGAAAACAGCCTTTGGATCTGCTCCTCCTTTGTTGACCTTCTGATCGAACTCCTCCCACTTGTCTGCTATGACCTTGCCGCACGAAAAACATCTGACAGGTATCATCATTGAATCATCTGTATGAGGTCTGGAACCTCGACCTTGCCTTAGGACCAAGGAATTTCTTTGGCTCTACCCTCCTATGGTCATCTACAAGTATATTTCTATCATAATCCATGTAAAGCCTTTTTATCTTTTCCCCCTGTATGGGGCTGGCTGCAGCTATTATTGCCTTGGCGAGCGCATTCCTTGATGCCTGCGCCCTGCCGCTGACTCCACCGCCGCTCACGTTGATCCTTATGCTAGATCCTTTAGCTATGCCTGCTGCATCTTCAGATATCTCGAGCGGTTCAATTATGAATTCCCTGAGCTCCATTGGCTTTATCAGGTTTACGTCTATCCCATTTATCGTTATACTGCCGTTTCCGTCGGTTATGCTTGCCCTGGCAACGGCCTCCTTCCTCTTTCCCTTTGCCAGCTTCACAGCCTTTGCCTTCTTCTTAGGCTTTGACGCTGCTTTCCTCTGCTTCTTCTGCTGAGGCTGTACTGCAGTCTCTTGCTGGCCGAAGCTGCCTAGCACCTTGTCAAGCTCCTCAGTTCCCTTATTGGCCTCTTTAAGATCTTCCATATCCAAGCAACTCAGATACCTTTTTAATCGTGATAAGGTTCTCATAGACTTCGTTAGCATCGCGGACGCCAGCGGCTTTAATCTCTTTGCCCTTCAGCTCCACAGGTATGCCGGCATATACCTTCAGGCGTTTGTATGCGGCTTTTCCCTTTGGTTTGCTGTAAGGAAGCATTCCCCTAACTACCCGCTTGACGAATAGATCCGGCCTGCGGGAATAGTATGGAGAGTGTTCTGGGTTAGACTTGTCGCGCAGCTCTATCCGTCTTTTGTATTTAGCGACGATGTCAGGCACATGCCCGCTTATTAATATCTTTTCTGCATTTACTATGGAGACTCTCTCTCCGTTGAGAAGCATCTTGGCTACCTTGCTTGACAGCCTGCCCAGTACGGTGCCCTCTCCGTTTATTACAGCATCCACATAGATCACACAATTATTCGTATATTCTCCTTTTTAAGCATCTCGCTTATGTTGAGCGTGCTGCATTCTGCAGCTTTCAGGGCCTCGGAAGCGCCCTTTGAATATTCAAGCGCACAGATATTGAATTTCTTGCTTAGCGCGCCCTTGCCAAGCACCTTGCCAGGAACTATGATGTTTTCTGATTGCTTCGAAAGCTTCTCTATCTTTTCTATGCTTACCTTCGCCATCTTCCTCCGAGGCTTTAACGCGAAACGCCTGGCAAGCTCAGCTATCCCTTCTGCCTTGTCTCCATCCTTTACTTTTCCGAGCGCTGCGGCCCATTCTGTTATGATTCTCTTTTCCTTAGTCATCTTAACATCCTCTACATTGCGGGGGGTGAGATTCGAACTCACGCAAGCACTAAAGCTACTGACCCCTCAAGCCAGCGCATTTGACCAGGCTCTGCCACCCCCGCGCGCATGCTCACTTCAACTCTTTGCTTATGCTTTTGATGTCATTGCTTATTATACCTAGCGCACGCCGCACTATCTCGATGGCAGGCATCTGGCCGAATGATTCAACATAAAACTCGAATGAGCCTTCTCCTATGTTTTTATAAGCTGCGAGGCCTGGCTGGAACTTGGCGCTCCTGGCTCCATTTCCCACAGTGGCTTTGGCATCTAACCTTAGAGACTGCCCCTCGGCAAGTTTCATCACAGGTATCTTCTCGTTTGCTACGCCAATTTCCTTATCGCTGCTCTTTATATCTCCGGAATATACGGTGCTAGGGCCTTTTGCCTCTAGCGAAAGCATTACCTCATCTTCAGCCTTGTAACTCTTGGGTGTTAGTATTGGTATCTGTCCTATCCTGTGCGCAATGTATTCATCGAAGATTGATGCAGAATTCTCGTAGAACGTAACTTTGTCTATTGCGAATGCATCCACTCTGGCCATCATTATCCTCCTCAAGGCGTTGACGAAGTTATGGCTTACACCGTCTATACTAAACTTTACTGCCTCAGGTGTATTCTCTACTATGGTTAGCTTCATGCGAATCAGCAAGATGCGACTCTTATCCGGATTTATAATAGATTGTCAACAACATATATAAATATTAGTTATGGGAGAGTGAAGCATGGATATGTGGAATGCCTGCATTGCTGCTCTGGAGAAGAGGGCAGGGAATGAAGGCAGGGTAGCTATATCCGATTCGGAGAGGCGGCACGCTTCCCTTGGCCGGGTTGCAGACCGATCCGTAGATCTTGCGCAGGGATCTGCAATGTTTGCCAAGTATAACCAGGAGAAGAGGTACATAACCGCGAAGAATATATCCTTTGATCTTTTCGTCTCGTTTTACGATGTAAATTCATCATCGGCATTGGTTGCAAGGATTCCGAAGCCGATGGGAAGCAAAGGGCATAAGATGCTTAAGAAGTCGTTATCGCACATTAAGAATCCCAATATAGAGGCAAGGATTTTGGGGCTTCAGGATGGGGATAAGGCTTTGCTTGCAGAGATAAAGGAGTTTAGGAAAAATTATGGAAGCCATTTGATGGAAGCTGACCTTTTTGGGAAGAATGTTAGGCACGTTGTGCTGGACCTTAAGGTAGGGATACTTTATGATCTACTGCTTCTAGACAGGATATACAAACCAGGAGAGCTTGCAAACACACAGAGAGCGGAGGATTTTGTATCAGGCGCCAAGGAACTGAGCTTCGTAGAGGGATGAGTAGGAAGGCCCTCTGCTTGTTGTAGAGCTTAGCATAAGGCTGCATCCCGTCGCTGTGAATGTTCCAAGCTTCTCGTTGCTATATTCGTTTGCGAATGCAAGTATGCGTTTCTTATCGGCTAGATGCCTGACTCTTGCTATTGTTAGATGCGGAATGAAATTCTTCTCCTCTTTGAGCCTGATCCCTGATTTCAGGAACTCAGATTCCATGTGGGAGTGCAGCTGCTCAATCTGGCCACTGCCCATGCCTACTGAGAGATAAACAACTCTCGGACTTTCCATTGTGAAGCATGAAACACCTTCGAGGGAGATAACAAACGGGGCAAAGGGCTCCGCTGCATGCCGCAAAGCCTCCAATATCTTGCTGACATCTTTTTCGGTTCTCTCGCCAAGGAAGAGGAGGGTGAGGTGATATGCGCCTTCTTCTACAGTGGAGACTCCATGCGATTCAAGATAACAGGAGAGCTTTGAAATTTTTATTTGGATCTCTTGCGGGATGTTTATAGCAAGAAAAAGCCTCATAATAAGCAATGAAACTCAAGAATATTAAGCCTTGCTGAGAAAGAGATATTGGTTTTATGGCAAGCATAGACGACTTCTTAAAGCTGGAT
>JAJYXO010000056.1 GCA_021801765.1 Microcaldota archaeon
TTAGGTCAGGGGACATAATACCTGCGGATTCTAAGATCCTGGAATCTGAAGCTATGGAAGCCGATGAATCTGCAATAACCGGAGAGTCGCTTCCTGTAGACAAGAACCAAGGGGACATTCTTTATGAGGGGTCTGTTGCGAAAAGGGGAGAGGCAACGTGCGTGGTGATCGGCACCGGAGCTTCTACGCTCTACGGGAAGACTGCAACGCTTGTTGAGAATGCTAAGCCAAAATACCACACCCAGGAAATTATAATGGGCATAATGCGCTATCTGATAATAGCTGATATAATTGTGATAGCAATAATGTTCGGATACGGGGTTCTTGCGCTCCATTCGAATTTGGGCGTGATACTGCAGCTCCTGCTTGTCATATTCATATCCTCAGTGCCTGTTGCATTGCCAGCTGCGTTTACAACTGCCATGGCCCTTGGCACAGAAGTACTCTCAAAGAAGAACATACTGGTCAGGAGGCTGGGAGCGATAGAAGATGCGGCAACAATGGATGTCCTCTGCATGGACAAAACTGGCACGCTCACGAAGAATGAGATAAGTGTGAAGGATGTAGAGGCCTTCTCATCCAAAGCTGAAGATGTTGTACGATATGCGGCAGATGCATCAAGGAAAGATGACAATGATCCTATAGACATAGCTGTGCTCTCTTATGCCATATACAAGAAGGTAAAACCAGACAAGCAACTCAGTTATTCGCCTTTCGACCCATCGACAAAGAGGACTGAGGCAGAGGCTCTTGACGGAAAGAAGCGTATAAAAGTCGCAAAGGGCGCGGTGCGGATAATTGCAGATATGTGCAAGATGACTGCTACAGAGAAGAAGAGAGCTTCGGATATAGTTGAAAGATATTCCGCAAAAGGGTACAGAAGCATAGCAGTTGCTCTGAACAGCGGTGCAGGATATAGGTTTGCGGGCATCCTGGCCCTGAGGGACGAGCCTCGAAAAGATGCAAGGGCGCTCATAAGCGAGCTGCGCGAGCTGGGCATAAAGCCGAAGATGCTTACCGGTGACAATATAGCAGTTGCAAGACAGGTGAGTTACGAACTTGGAATAGGCAGCAATATAGTAGATGCATCGGAATTCTCCAGATCAGGGCAGAAGAGCTACCGCAAGATTGCAGAGGCGGATGGTTTTGCCAATATCTATCCTGAAGATAAGTATACAATAGTAAGCGAGCTCCAGAAAGTGAAGAATATAACTGGCATGACTGGCGACGGGATAAATGATGCACCTGCGCTAAAGCAGGCAGAAGTTGGGATAGCAGTCTCAAACGCCACAGATGTTGCAAAGGGCTCTGCAGCACTTGTGCTCACCGAAGACGGAATAGGAGTGATAGTAGATGCAGTGAAGGAGAGCAGGAGGGTCTTCGAGAGGATGACAACCTACACTATGACTAAGATATCCAAGGTATTCCAGATAGTTGTATTTGTAGCCATACTATACATAGCAATGCACGGCTTCATTGCCATAACTCCATTCCTCCTTATACTTTTAATATTCACCAATGACATATCGAACATCTCCGTCTCTACAGACAGTGTTGGCTTTTCAAAGAGCCCAGACGTGTGGAATATGAAGGTGATAATATGCACGTCTGCAGCAATAGGAGTGATGCTTATGGCGGAAGGGATGGCCTTGCTGCCTTTCATGAACACGATCATACCCGCTGCAGCGTTTCCTACTGCAGTCTTCCTGCTCTTTGACATCTCGGATCAGTTCACGCTCTTAAACTTTCGCGAGAAACATCATTTCTGGAGGTCAACCCCAAGCAAATGGCTTTTAACCGCATCTATGGCTGGCATAGCTGTAGGCACCATATTCGCGTACTATGGCATATTGATGCCGAGGCTAAGCGCAGATGCCATACTGCTGGTATTCGAAATCTCTTTGGTCTCCATATTCATAAATGACATTGCCAAGGTCTTTATATTCAAAAAATTCGGCGTCCGATGAGAGCCCTTGATATTTCGAGCAGTTCTTGAGGCCTCAGCCTGAAGACGCGCTCGCCTTCCCTGCCGCCTATCGATGCGATTTCTATGGCGTCCTTCCTGCTTAGGCCTAACCCATCGGAGATATCAACCAGGGCCTTCCTCAAAGTCCTGTTCTTGTGCTGCATTAGCAAACCGATTGTTCTAATCTCTTCCTCTTTAATGCTGCCAATAGGCCTTACGTAGATCACCTCAGAATCAACTTCAGGCTCAGGCCTGAAGTATCTCCTTGGCACATTCATTATCTCTATGGTCTTCAGGGAGAGGCTGCAGACAACGCTCAGCCTGGAATAATCTTCGGATCCTGCCTCTGCAACCATCCTCTTTACGAATTCCTTCTGCATGCAGAGCACAGCTTCCTTTCTCTTCTCGACAAGCCAGCTGATAATCGGACTTGATATGCTGTAGGGTATGTTTGAAATGACTATGTCTACCTTCAGAAGCTCCAACTCCGCGTCAGAAAGGTCAAAAAAATCCGCATTGATCAGCTTGAGGTTATCAGATGGGATCCTGCTTCTAAGGAGGCTGTAAAGCCTTTTATCCTTCTCCACCGCTATGACCTCCTTTGCAACTTTGCATAGCCTCTCTGTGAGAATTCCCTTCCCTGGCCCTATCTCAAGCACCACCTTTCCTGCTGCGTGGGCAGCCTCTGCATCTGCAACCCTGGTGCTTATGAGAAAGTTCTGTCCCATTCTCCTCCTGTAGGTCATTCCAACCCCTGTGTACTTTTTAATACTATCGCATTCTATATAAAGCGAGAAGCATGCGCGGCCAATCGGCAATAGAGTTCCTAAGCACATACAGCTATGTATTCATAATACTTGCAGTGATGATAAGCGCGATAGCGTTCATAGCGACTGCGCCTAGCGCCACATTCACCTCGCAATGCGTATCCCTCAGCACGGTGCGATGTTCCTATGCAAGCATATATTCCAATGGCAGCTACTCCACGCTGACCCTTTACGTGACAAATGGACAGGCAGTTCCTATAAACATAACGAATGTTACCACTATTATAAACGGTAAGCAAAGTCTCGGCTACTGCGCCCCGTCCTTTGTCTACCCTGGTGCAGGATCCGTATGCATCTCCAATGTGCAGCTTGCGTCAAAAAAACTCATACTTGGCTACTTCGCCATAAACGGAGGATATTGCAACTCGCAGCTATCTGAACTCCCTGAGCCAAGCAATTGCACCTATGAGAAGGTTTCATATGCAGGCTCATTCCAGACTTATGCATCAGCATCTTATACCCCCATATTTGCAATAACAGCCGAGAACGGCCCTTATTATGAACAGATGCCACAATATCAAAGCTCCCCTGGCCTGTCGCCAAACTTCAGCGTTGTAGAAAACGGGGAATTTGTAGCAGGCAAGAGCGGAAACAGCATCTGGTACAGCTTCGCAACGCCTTCTGATGTAGGCAACACATATATGGGACTCAAAGCATCGGCATTTCCAAGTAGCGTGCAG
>JAJYXO010000011.1 GCA_021801765.1 Microcaldota archaeon
AGGCTTATTTGTGCGTTGGAGGGATGGGAAGGAAAGTTATGTGGATCTTACAGGCGCTCAGGTAACTTCAGCTTAAAGTTAGATTTCCTTTGTGAAGAACTGCGTTACCTCATCTGCAACGTTATCCAATTGCCTTCCCATAAAAGCATGTCCTCCGTATGCTGTAGATTCTTTGGCTATCAATCTTTGCACATTCTTCATACTCTTAACTGCCTCTTCAACCTCTGTTAGGGGATTTACTCTATCGTTTTCAGCATGGACAATAAGCAACGGCCCACTATATTTGCCAAGTTTCGCAAATTTTCCTGTGCGCATTAGCATCTCGAGGTCTTCGAAGAAGGCTTCTCCATATCTGAATGCCCATGGGTTTCCCTTTCCTCTAAGATCATAACCTTCCCTATTCAAATGCTTTTCTGCCTCGCTCCCCTTTGCTGGTCTCGAATGCGATGCTGCGAAATCAAATCTGGCAGACCAAAATGCTGCTGCCTTTATCCTATCAGGATGTTCAGCGAGGAAAAGCTCTGCAGCTCCTCCGGCGAAACTAAATGCCACTAGTCCGAATTGCCTGAACCCATATTTACCTTGCATTTGTGCAATTGCAGACTCCAGGTTTTCCTTCTCTTTGCTTAGGGTCATCTCTTCCTGCCTTCCGCCGCTTTCGCCGTGTCCAATGAAATCGAATGCAAATGCAGAAATTCCATTGTTAGCTAGCCTGTTTGCAAGCGCTCTTATGTCAAGCTGCTCCTTTCTTCCTGCAATTCCATGGCATAGGATTACGCATTTGTCCGTAGGCACTCTGCTTTTATACAGTGTGCCGACAAGCCTTGTTCCGTCAAGACTGTCAAATTCGACCTTTTCCTGCATCGCATTTTTTGCAGTTCCAAAAACGTCAAGTGCAATACGCATATATAAGCTTTCTATTGGTTCGTATATCGCCCTTTCAAATGCCATCATTGCAGTGTTTCTGGGAGCGTATGATGGATGAATCTCGTATTCTATGCCGTGCTTTCCGAGTACCCTATCTGCTACCATTCTTGCCCGTCTTGACTGATAACCATCAACATGGATCTCTACAACCGCGTTGCTAGGGAGTATATCTCTTGCATGTATTAGATTTTGCATGAGATCAGATCCGCCACGCGCGGTGGCTGTATGTTCTTCGCTTATTCCATGCTCTGAAATGGCTGCAGATTTGAATATATGTGATTGAGGCTTGGCAGGAGTATGCTTTGCTGTCAAAGGAGTTACCCTCTGCGCCCAAGTAAAGTTGGGCATATTTCCAGTGAAATACACGACAACATCGTGCCCTGCTTTCCTGTGCTCTTCATAGCTCCTTGCCGCGCTCTTGAGGACCTCTTTGCCCCTAGGGGAGACTATGTGACCTTCTGGGCCTCTGTGTGTAGCCTTGCCTAGTACGATTATTGCATGATGCCTGCTCTCCTTATGCTTTTCCATATGTATATTCTTGAAAATCCAGATATATATTTATTTATGTTTCAGAAAGTTACACGAGCAGGTGTTAAAATTCACAGTGAATTTCCATATACCATGCAGATATCTGCTAAGGATCTGGGAGAGCTTAAGATGGGCACCTTCTGCGCCAGATGCTTCTGGATAAAAAGGCACGATAGGGAACTCCCGTTCCAGACTCCTTTTGCAGGAATATTCTCATCGATAGATTCGTACACAAAGGAGATTGTAGAGCGTTATTTCAACTCGAATGGTAAGATGCCTGATTGGCTAGGAGAAGTAGGGAATGTTACCTCGATAGTACAAAAGCCTCGCATCTTCGAGGTCGAAATGCATAGAATAAAGCTCACAGGGGTTCCTGACGCAATATTCAGGCTTGAGAGCGGGGAGTTTGTGATAGTGGATTACAAGACAGGCAGGTACACGGAGACCCAGAGATCCCTGCTTCCGATATATGAAACGCAGCTTAATGGATATGCTTACATAGCAGAGAAAGTAGGTGTAAGACCGGTGAAGTCCGTATACTTGGCATATTTTGAACCGCCAACACGCAGCAGTACAGATACGCTAAAGTACACTGCATACGACGGCTTTGCGATGCCGTTCAAGGTCTCCATTCACGAAATAAAGAAGGAAACCAAATCCATAGATTCGCTTATGAAGGCTGCTGCGGAGATTTATTATTCTGAAGAGCCACCCAAAGGCAGAAGCGGCTGCAAAGAATGCATGAAGCTAGAGAAATTGGTCAAAACTTTGCATGCTAATTCAGTAGAAGATTGCAAACCTTGACGTTCGCATAGATATCAGGCATCACCGTGTCGATGATGGAAGACCCCGTGCGTTATCCATAATAGAATCGGTTTATTTCTGTTGCTATGCAAGCTCAGCTCATCGCTTTCTTTACGAGAGCAGTAATCTTTGCCTCTTCAGCAGGAGTTAACTCAGTAAGTGCAAATCCAGTAGGCCACATTTTACCTTCGTCAAGATTTGCCTTGTCAGTAAAACCAAATGTCGAGTACCTTGCCTTAAATTTGCCTGCATTCTGGAAGAAGCAGATAACCTTATCGCCTTTTGCATAAGCTGGCATCCCGTACCAGGTTCTTGGAGAAAGCTCAGGTGCGCTGGCTTTGACAATAGCATGGATACGCTTGGCAATTGAACGGTCTGGTTCTTTCATCTTAGCTATTGCAGCAAGCACAGCCTCTTCGCCGTTGGCCTTTGCATTCTTCTCTTTGAGGTACTCCTTCATTGCAGCTATTTCTTCTTTATTTAATCCTTTACCCTTATTTGCCATAAAAACCACTTCAGTAATTAGCAATTATCTACCTGCCAATGTATGCATGCTTGATTTTGTTGATATCGAGCTTTACCATTTTGAGCATTGCCTTCATCGCCCTGCTCCTGCCTTCCTTATTCGAACCTGCGAGGTATTTGTATATCTCCTCTGGAACGATTTGCCACGTTACACCATACTTATCTGTTAACCAGCCGCATTGGCTAGGCTTTCCGCCATCTTTCAACAATCCATTCCAATAGCGATCGGTTTCTTTCTGGCTCTTGCAGCTGACTACGAATGAAGTTGCAGCGGAGAACGTTGTGAATCCAGGGGCTTTGCCCCCGTTGATTAAAGTGAAAGTTGTATCTGCAAGTTTTATAGTTACAAGATATGTATTAGGCCCACTAGGAGTATCATTTAGTTGTGTGTTGCTAACTATTTTGCCCTTAAAAATAGAGGTATAAAATTTTGCAGCCTCAGATGCATTGTCTACGAACCATAAAAACGGTGTGATTTTTTGCATAGAATTCACCATCATGTTGCATCAAACTGATTATATAATTTACGCCTTGGCCGGGATTCGCACCCAAACTTATAAACAAAA